>CBAAAA010000288.1:0-6464 GCA_964658695.1 uncultured Solirubrobacteraceae bacterium
CTTCGCGATGATGATTCCGCCCGCCGGGTATGAAGGCTGGAAGGTCTGGACAGTAGGCGACGACATTGCCTGGATCAAACCAGATGCCAGCGGGCAACTTCGGGCCATTAACCCTGAAGCTGGCTTTTTCGGTGTAGCGCCCGGCACGTCGGCAAGAACGAACCCGAATGCCATAGCCGCACTTTCGAGAAACACAATCTTCACCAACGTGGCGCTCACTCCTGAGGGTGGCGTCTGGTGGGAAGGCTTGACGGATCATCCGCCGGCTGAGTGCATCGATTGGCAAGGCAAAGTGTGGACGCCTGAAATTGGACAGAAAACCGGAGCCAGAGCAGCGCATCCGAACTCCCGCTTCACGGCGCCCGCAGCGCAGTGTCCGTCCATCGATCCAAATTGGGAGCATCCGGACGGGGTTCCCATTGACGCCATCATATTCGGAGGCAGGAGAGCCTCCACCATCCCCCTCGTCTTCCAGGCGTTTAACTGGAGCACTGGCGTCTATGTAGGCGCCACGATGGGTTCAGAAACCACCGCCGCCGCAGCCGGCGCCATTGGCAAGGTCCGGCGTGATCCAATGGCGATGCTTCCCTTCTGCGGCTATCATATGGGCGACTATTTCCGTCACTGGTTCACGATGCAGCGATCGCTCGACCACACGCCACGCATTTTCCACGTGAACTGGTTCCGCAAGGATGAGAACGGGCAGTTCATCTGGCCCGGCTTCAGCCAGAACATGCGAGTGCTGCAATGGATCGTGGATCGCGCTCACAGCCGCGTTGCCGGGCGTGAAACGCCCATCGGCTGGATGCCCGCCTATAACGACATCAACTGGGAAGGACTTGACTTTCCCCGTGCCCGGTTCGAGATGGCGCAGGAGTTCGAACGGCGCGCCTGGAGAGGAGAGGTAATCGGCCACGAAGAATTATTCATTGACCTCCACGATCACCTTCCGCCGGAGTTAATCTACGAGCGCGAGCTGTTAATTTGCCGTTTGTAGTATACTGCATTTACATTAACTTAAGAAAGATTAATCTTAGCTTTACCTGCACTTCTTGTTTACAATGCGAATATACTCATTGAAAGCACCCAGTGCTAACACTCAGTTGTTTATAAGGAGATATCAAAGAATGAAGAAAATCATGACCGCTGCCCTCGGCCTTTCGCTCTTAACTGGAACTGCCGTATTCGCACAGAACACCTCGACCGACTCCGGCGCCACTACCAAGACCAAAAAGACAAAGCACAAGAAAAAGGGCACGGGATCAACCGACGCTTCAACGGTCAGCACGACCACGAAGTAAGCCCGCAGGTTGAAATGGACGCAGCGGCCGGCGAACGGTCTTGTTTCGCCGCTGCGACATTCGTGAACAGTTATTTTTATTACTCTGCATGTAACCTGCGAATGATATTCCAGCACCTATAGGGTGCAAGCGCAGGATTGTGCTTGAGTCGAACACCAAGGAGAAATTCATTATGAAGAAATTGTTTGTAGCCGCTCTCGGGCTTGCGCTGACTTCCGGAACTGTGGTTTTCGCTCAGAATACCTCGACAGGCAGCACGGACGGTATGAGCAGCACCAGCAAGAAGCATAAAAAGAGTAAGAAGAGCAAAAGCACGGCATCCGACACTACTAGCACTGCTAGCACCACCAAGTAGTTAGCTCTTCGTCTTACCTCAAGTTTGTTTAATTGAGCCGGTTCCCTGCGGTATCCTGCGGGGAACCGCTTATTGTTTATACTGAAATCGCAACCGCTGCAAGTTCTAACCCGCTGCGGTTCAAAGAAAGCTTATCGGGACCGGATAAGGCTGCCAGGATACAGCACGATACAGATGGTTCCCATTGCACTTCCGCACTCTTCGATTGTCTTTGTTGTCCGATAGCGTTCGGCCTGATGCGCTATCTGTTGCTTTACGCTTGGGGTGTTTGTTTGTTTTTGGCCTTCCTGGGGTATGGCAAGGCGCTTCTCAGGCTGCTTGTGGTGCGGGATGCTCCCTGGTCGCTTTCAGCCACTGCTGGCATAGGTTTAGCCGTCGCTGGTGGGGGCCTGCTCAATCTGCTCCACCTGGTTACATCGCCCGTGCTGATTGGGGTTGTGGCTACCGGGGTTGGATTGGCTATCCTCGTCGACTGGCATCAACTCGCGGGGTTTCCCACCACCTTACTTAGTACTTCTACGCTCTTCGCACCCCTCCTCATCGCCATCGCAGTTCCCGTTCTTGGAAATGTTCGGGCCAACGTTGAGACATTCAACTATTGGGATGACTTTTCCGCCTACCTGACCATCCCCGCCGCAACCCTACAACTCGGTTCACTTCCGTTCGATCCCTTCAACGAACGTCGCATCACCTCTTGTCTTGGCGCCCCGTATGTGCTGCAGAGTCTCATGCTTGTGGCGGGTGACGTCCGGAGTATCCGGTTTATCGATGTCTCGATTGGCTTCATCCTATACACAGGAGTCCTCATCGCAATCTCCCGCTCGATGGGATTGTCCGTCCCCATGCGAGCCGGCTTGGCGTCGCTTGCGCTCCTGGTACCGGTTGATCGCTGGAATGCCACCATGGCCGTGCTACCGGCAGGGCTGTTTTGCGCACTCTTTCTGATTCAAAGTCACCCCGCATTAGGCAATCGCCTGAGCTGGCGGCGTGCAGTGCTGCTTGGTATCACCGCGGCCGCGCTTGCGTGTATGAAGTCGAACTACTTGCCCGCGGCTGTTTTTATCTGCGGCATCCACTATCTTCTCTGGTTCTTCCACAGACGTCGGGCAGCGCCGCTCGTTCAGGGCCTCCTGTGCGGAGCCGTGATGCTGCTTTGCCTGCTTCCCTGGATGATCGACATGCATCGCAAAGAAGGTACCTTCCTTTTTCCGATATTCGGATTAGGTTATGACGCAAGCGCCTATGGCGTCATTCCTCTGCCCAATGGCTCCCACCACCGAGCGGCATCTGTTTCCGTATGGGTGTGGCTGACAGCCTTGCCGATGGCGGCTCCCCTGATCATCGGGGTCGGCGTTCTCGCCATAGCCTTTTGGAAAAGAGTGGAATCCGCCTGGATAGCTCCAATGGCCGCCTTGATGCTGGGCGCAGTTTTGGCAATTGGAACGGTCGCTTATTCCACCGGTAGCGAATCCATGGGGCGCTATAGTTTGCCCTTTCAGATTCCTGCTCTCATCATATTTCTAGGCTTTATATTTGCGTGTTATGGGTCCGTTCAAAAACAGACCTGGTGGTTGCTCACTTCAGTCGTAACAACGGTACTTGCTCTCATTGTTCTCGGTTACGCCTTCGGTGTTCGTCACGGCGGCTACTACAAGTATTTGCAGGATGCCCGGCTGACTCATTCGACGCTCGAAAACTGGTTTGATATGTCTCTCGAGGAACGCCGGATACGGGATTTACAGTCGCATGTGCCTCCCGGAGAGCGCATCCTGGCGAGACTATGGATAACGTACCCCTTCGACTTCAGGCGAAACCAGGTCTTCGTCGCGGACTACTCGGGAATGGCTGGCCTCCCGCCGGGGATGCCGCTCCAGGGAGGCCCGCGCGCCATGGACGATTATCTGCTGGCAAACCAGATTCGCTACCTCGCTTTCGATCCGAAACGAACCATGCTCCCGGAAGGCGATCCAGGAGCAAGCTTGGCAGACTTCTTGCAAGGACGGAAAGACTACGGCCGGCACGGTTGGTTGTATTTACAAATTAAGGTGACCGATGCCGTTCAGCATACATTTTCTGAGCTGGCGTCAAAGTGTCCGCATATCTACGATGACGGCGAGGTCTATCTTCTCGATCTGCAACAAATGCGTCCGTAACGACATCTCCTCAACAACGTACGCAAATACTGGCGGAGGATCTTCAATACATGCCGCAATGCACTCATCTCGATCAAATTAAACCCGTGACACCACACACGAAAGGGTGTGAAGAATGCATGAAGACCGGCGACCGCTGGGTTCATCTTCGTCTATGCCTGGAATGCGGCCACGTTGGCTGCTGCGACAGTTCGAAGAACAAGCACGCCACCAAGCATTTTCATGCCACCAAACATCCCATCATGCGCTCGCTGGAGCGTGGTGAAGACTGGGGCTGGTGCTTTGTAGACGAAGTAGAACTGGACTTTGCCTGACTAGAAGATCTTGTCCTGCCTCTGGAGGCTGCCGAAGGTCCCCAGGTTAGCCAGCGAGAACGAAAACAGGTATTGGTTGTCGTCGCGGATGCCGAAGTTCAGATGCCGCAATTGAAAGCTGAAGCCGCAGCAATCTGTATTGTAGGTGGTGGTCACATACTCAAAAAGAATGCGGGACAGAAGCAGATCTTCGGTAATTGTTCCGTTAAGGTTCCAGCCGCGTCGATTGGTACTTCCATAGCCCGCGCCGAAGCTAATCTGGTTTGCCTGAGGAACCAGCAGGGGCAACGTGGTGATCGAGCTTTCTCCAAGGCTCGCGAAATACTTTCCTCTGCGCACCACCGCATACACGGTTTGATCGATGAACTTGTGCTGTAGCGGGTCATAGTCGGTGTGCCATTCAAAACTGAGAAAGGGAGATGGACTGAGAACTAACGAAGAGGTCACGGGCGAGTAGTTACGAGGTCCGTAAAGGAACGCGAAGGGAGTCAAATTTTCGGTCGTGAGCACCACGTTGCGAATACCGGCTACCGTGCCGCAAGGCGCTGCCGGCGTGGATGCCGTCCCATTCGCGCAGAGCGGTAGTCCGGAGAGAACCGCTCCTCCAAACGTAGGATCGAAGTAACGAGCATAAGCGACCTTCCAGTTTAGAAACTCACTCACATTGCCAAGCGAATCCTTGCGGTAAAGCCGGTTCGTCACGTAAAAGGTCGCTTGGTTCGTATTCGAGAGAATATCAGTCTCGTCGTAGTGGATGATGTGCTGAAAGTCGTCCACCCCGGTCACGTACTCGTATTTGGCTTCGCCCTCAATCACGTGCTTGATCCTGGTGCCCAGATGGAGCCACTTCGGCGCCATGTAGATTCGCTGCAGTGAAGGCGTTCGCATGTCAAAGGTGAAGCCCGCATCCTTGCGCAGCAGGTTCGCTCCCGAAAGGCTCTCGCTTACCGTCGAAGCCGGGGCACAAGCCGGGTAGCCGCCGCAGCCGCCGCCCGTTCCATGCTCCCCACCCGGGACGAACGTATAACTTGTGGAGTTGGTTGCATACGAGTTGGTGTAATCCGTCAGACCTAGTGACAACCCAGGAGTCAACGAGAACCCCCCGAAATGAAAGGAAGTCTGAACATGTGGTTCAGCGTCCATTCGTCCATATGGCCCGGTATTGAACACCGCGGCAGGAGATGTGCTCACGCTTTCATTCACACCGGTCGGCTCACTGCGGGTCATCAGGGAAGCACTGGACGAGAAGGAGAACCACACCGGCACCGGACCTCGAGCAATGTTCTGATCCGCCCCCTGAAACTCCACGGCGGGAAGCTTTTGCAGGATGGCCTGATCCGCCTTTGTACCCGGAAAAGTGATCGCTTCGAAGATCTGAGTTCGCTGAGCAACGATATTCAACGTGTAAGCATCGTGCCTGGACCGGCGCTGCAGGTAGCCGATCGAATCAACCTCATTGTAAATCGCAGTGGTGAAATTGTAGGAGAAGGCCTCGCGAAACAGCAGCGAGCTTAGATAGTTGTAGTTGACACGTCCCGTGAAGCCGGCGATCTCGGTGCGGGCGGTGAGTTGAAACTCGAGACCACCCTCCTTGAGAGGAGGATTTGGCGCAGGCTGAGGAACCCCGCGGTCCTGAACGTCGTACAGGTTGAAGTTGAAATCGGTGACCTGATTCGGCTTGCCGCGGAAATTGTAGGTGTATGCCGGACCGCGCTGCGAAAAATAATCGAGCACGCCAGTCATGTCGTAGCTCGGGTTCATGGCCCAGTAGTATCCGACTCCGTATACGTATCCATAGAAGGTACTGTGCCCGAAATCGGGAGTCAGGAAGCCGCTTTGCCGCGGGTTGCGTCCCAGCGGCCGGTAGTAGTACGGCAGATAGAAAATAGGAATGCCATGCAACCGGAGCACGCTGTTGCGGGCGATCGCGCGGTCGCCCGGAACAACATCGAATTTGGGCGCCTGAAAAATCCACCAGGGCTTCGGTATTTTGCAGTCGGTGATGAAGCCTTTGTGGAGAATATAGCGATTCTTGATGCGGTCCGCCCACAGTGCCTGAAAGTAAAAAGGATTAGTCGTCGTCAGCGCGCCTGGATTGGTCATCAGCTTGGCGGGCGACGTGCCGGTCAGATCCCAGAACTTCCCTTCCTCGGTGCGCAGGTTGAACTCCGCATGGTCGGCGTTTATCTTGTCGCCGGTCGCGAAGTGGTCCATATGCACGTGCCCGCGGGCATAGGCCCAGTCCGTGTCGGAGTTGAAATCGATCTCATCTGCCGAAATCTTCATTTCCGTAGTCTCAAGAACAGCGGCGCCGCGAAGGAACCGCATGACGCCGTTTGAA
>CBAAAA010000289.1:0-6450 GCA_964658695.1 uncultured Solirubrobacteraceae bacterium
CATCGGCCGGACATTACGTTGATGGATCTCGGACTGGAAGGCGAACGAGGTGGCATTGAAGCCATTCAGCAGATTCGCGCCGAATTTCCAGACGCTAAGATCATCGCCTTCTCCGCCCTGCGAGGGGATGAAGACGTTTATCGGGCCATCCACTCCGGAGCGGTGACGTTTCTTTCGAAAGAGACCACGGATGAAAACCTGGTTAAAACCGTCAGGGAAGTGAACGCGGGAGGGCGGCCTATCTCGCAGGATGTTGCCCGCAAGCTGGCGGACCGCTTGTCGTTATCCAGCTTGACTCCCAGAGAGACTGAAGTGCTGAATCTGGTAGCCAATGGACACCGGAACAAAGAAGTAGCCGCCGAGCTTGGCATCAGTGAAG
Organism: uncultured Solirubrobacteraceae bacterium; assembly: GCA_964658695.1. Lineage (GTDB taxonomy): Bacteria > Acidobacteriota > Terriglobia > Bryobacterales > Bryobacteraceae > Bog-105. The sequence continues at coordinate 380 of CBAAAA010000289.1, forward strand.
AGACGGTGCAGGGGCACATGAAGAACATTCTTTCCAAGTTGAAGGTCAGTGACCGCACCAAGGCAGCCTTTGTTGCTGCTCAGCGCGGCATCATTCACCTTCATTGAGCAAGGAGACGCCCCCCGAATCAGGGGGGATCAGAACGCCTGAGGTTGGGTTGTTTGAAGCAGGACCGCAAACCTTTACTGTTGGATAGCGGCCTTCCTTCATGCCCGATTCATCGCAGGTGCGAGTTCTGATAGTCGAGCAGAATCCGATTCTTCTGGAAGGAATAGCGCTGCTGATTCGGGACGAACCGGGGATCAAGCTGGTCGGTACCGCGGCGACCGCTGAGGCGGCCTTGATTCTGCACTCCGAGAAACAGCCGGACTTTACGGTGATCGACCTGGATCTACCGATGGCCTCGGGCCTGGAACTCATTCGCCGGATTCGGGTCAGCGACCGGGGTGCGCGGATTGTGGGCCTCGCTCTTTATGAACTGGATCACGTTGGACTGGAGGCTCTGGCCGCCGGAGCGATCGCGATTCTCGCAATCGATCAGATCGCGGAGTCGCTGGTCCCTCTCATCCGAACCTCTGCCGGAGCATGATTTCGTGGATCAGGGTGTCCGGATCCCCTGATTTCAGGGCGTTTAGCGCTCCCTCAATGAGGTGACGCAAAATCAGCCTATCTGGGTATGTGAACGCGCCGCAAACACCCTATGCTGGTGTCGTACCCAAGAAAGCTGGAGGTTCTAATGATGAGTGAACCCACGACGCGAGATCTTAACGCGTTGTTCACATTGGCGCTGCTACTGACGCGGCAATTACGCCTGGCTGAAGACGTCGTGCTCCGTAGCATTCAGTCGATTGTGCCAAGCGATCTTAGTGAAAGGACACTAGCCGCGGGCGTGATCAAGGCGGCGGCGCGCTTTGGTCTCCCCGTATCAGAGCACTCGACTATCGAATTGCCACCTTCCTGCCCGGACTTTCCGGCAGAACTACAGAACGTCATGAGACTGGCTCCAAGGCCCCGTTTCTGTTATGTCTCCAGGATCCTCGCCGGCTTTTCTTCAGATGACTGCGCACTTCTGCTCGGGATGTCGAGGAACGACGTAGCCGCCTACACGAGTACCGCCGCATTGACCCTGTCGACGTGCCATGTCCAGCCAGCGACGGCAGCCGCAGGCGTTCCGGCGAGAGCAGCACTCTACGCGCCGCAACTCGATTTCGCATAGGTAATGTTGCAATCGGGTCTTGTGAATCCAAAGCCATCCATCATGAATCTGCCAGACAACGGAATGGTTCACCTTCTGAGTCCGTATTCAGTACCTGAGACCGTAGACCGCCTTGAGAAATTGATTGTGCAGAAAGGCCTGACAGTATTCGGCCGCATCGACCATAGTGGCGCCGCGGCAGCAGTGGGATTGGCAATGCCGCCGGCCCAGGTGCTGATTTTCGGTAGCCCAAAATCTGGGACGCCGCTGATGGTTGCGGCGCCAACGTCCGCGATCGATCTGCCTTTGAAGGTGCTGGCATGGGAGGACGCCGAGGGGCAGATCCGGCTCTCCTTTAACAGTGCTGACTATCTGCAACACCGGCACAACATCCCGGTCGAACTGCTGGCAAACATGAGCGGTGTGCCGTCGATCCTTCAAGCAGCGGTGAAGTGACGCGCGAAGGAAGAAAAAGTCCAGCTCGGCTAAATCAGGAAAACAGGGGAATCATGATTAAAACAAGCAGTCGGGAGAAGTGTGTCTTCAGCATGTGCCGAGGTTTGCTGGCTCTCGTGCTAGTCTTTTCAGGCGCTCGGGCGGCAACGCTGGAACCCGAAACGTTGATCGCCTGGAAGGCCTATGTGAGCACGGTGTCCTCCAGGATGAGCGACCGGCTGCGGCCAGGTGTCCCCTTCCTGTTGATCGACGAGAATCAAAGAACCCTCGAGGCGGTACGCGGTGGCAGATCCTTCGTATTATCAATCGATCAAGGCCCGCATAGAATCTCCGCCGGCCTCATTCATGATTGGGTAGGCGCAACTTTTATTCCGAACACGGATATGGACAAGGTGCTTTCCCTGTTGCGCGATTACTCCCGTTACAAAGACATTTACAATCCGGCTGTGATTGATTCCCGGTTGCTGAAGAGAGAGGGTTCCAAGGATAGCTTCTCCATGCTTCTGGCGAACCGGAATTTGCTCTCGAAGGCCGCTTTGGACGGCGATTTCGAATGCTCCTATTTCAGAGTGGACGATCGCCGCTGGTACAGCATATCTGAAGCAACGCGTCTTCAGGAGGTTGAGAACTACGGAACACCGGCACAGCACATGCTGTCTGAAAACGAAGGCACTGGTCTGATCTGGCGGCTCCTGTCGATCACTCGCTTTGAAGAGCGGGATGGCGGCGTGTATGTGGAGTTGGAAGCCGTGGCGCTCAGCAGAGACATTCCGGCATCTCTTCGATGGATTGTCGCGCCTATCGTCAGGCGAGTTTCGAAAGCGTCGGTACTCGCGTCTTTACAGCAGACGAGCGATGGCGTGATAGCAAGAGACTTCATTGCCATCGAGGCGTCCTCTACCATTAAGTCTTCTCCCCTACCCGTGGGCACAGCAGCCTTGAGACCGCTCAACTCTCTGCGTTAACTCCGGACCGCGCCCCAGAAGTCTTCACACGATTGAAACCAGAAATTTGTTCGCGGTGCTGAAGATCGCTGATAATCTGAATCCTTCCTGCAATGCGCCACACAAGAAGCGAAGCGGTTACACACGAGGCAGCGCGGGCAGTCAAGTCGATCAGCACCAGTGACCCGAGTCTCTATCTGAACCGGGATCTTGGTCTCCTTGCGTTTCAAGAGCGCGTTCTTGAAGAGGCCCAGGACCCCAGGAACCGGCTGCTCGAGCGCCTGAAGTTTCTTTCGATCCTCTTCTCAAACCTGGACGAGTTCTTTATGGTCCGTGTCGCGCGGTTGCAGCAGTTGACGGAGACTCACATGAGCGAGACGGGCGCGGATGGACTGCCACCGTCGGAAACGCTGCGCCTGGCCCGCGAGCGCGTGCTGGGGATTCTGAAAGACTCCTATACGCTGTACAACCAGACGCTGGCGCCTGCTCTCAATGAAGCAGGCATCCGGATTGTTCCGTACGCCGGCCTGACCGTCGCACAGCGCCAATACTCGGAGGCTTACTTCCACCAGACGGTCTTTCCCGTCCTGACGCCACTTGCATTCGATCCTGGACGACCGTTCCCGCACATCTCGAACCTAAGCCTCAGCATCGGTGTAATGGTTTCTAAGAGCGCGACTGCACGAGCACATTTCGGCCGGGTACGAGTGCCCGGCTCGCTTGATCAACTTGTTAAGCTGCCCAAGACTTCGCAGGATCAAGACACCATTTCCATGGTTTGGCTTGACGAGATGATTGCGGGCAATCTCGCAAAGCTGTTCCCAGGGATGAAAATCCACTGTGCCTGTTCGTTTCATGTGACGCGCGATGCGGAGGTGGCGATTCAAGAGCTCGAGAGTGACGATTTGCTGGAGACGATTGAAGAAGCGGTATGGTCGAGGCGCTTCCGGGATGTGGTTCGGCTCCAGGTTCCGATGAACATGCCGTGCGAGCTGATGGCCGTGCTCCAGCCGAATCTTAAGGTGGAAGAGGCCGAGATTTATCCGGTTGACGGAATGATCGATCTCGGACGTCTGAAATACCTGGACGCGGACCGGCCGGACCTGAAAGACGCTCCCTACTTGCCGGCTACCACCGGACTGCAGGCATCGGCGAAAGCAGACATCTTCGCGCGGATCCGGCAGGGAGACGTGCTGCTGCACCATCCCTTCGAATCGTTTCAGCCGGTGGTGGAGTTTCTTCGCAAAGCCGCGCACGATCCGGATGTGCTGGCCATAAAGGCCACGCTGTACCGCGTCGGACGCAATTCCCCGATCGTGCAGGCACTGCTCGATGCTGTCGAAAATGGCAAACAAGTCGCCGTGCTTGTGGAGTTGAAGGCGAGGTTCGACGAAGAGAGTAACATCGAGTGGGCGAAATCTCTGGAGAGCGAGGGGGTCCACATCGTCTATGGCCTGGTCGGGCTGAAAGTGCACTCGAAGGTGATGCTGGTGGTACGGCGAGAGAGTGACAAAATGCGCCGCTACATGCATCTTGGCACGGGCAATTACAATCCGGCCACGGCCCGGCTCTACACCGATCTCGGGTTGTTTACCTGCAACGACGAGATCGGCGAGGACGTGTCGAACCTGTTTAACTACCTGACCGGGTATTCAGTGGAGATCGACTTCCCCAAATTATTGGTTGCGCCCGTTAACCTCCGGTCGAAGCTGACGGAGTTGATTGAACGCGAGATGCGTTACGCGCAGGAAGGCTCGGAGGCGCACTTGATTTTCAAGATGAATGCGCTGGAGGATCCCGGGATGATCGACTTGATCTACCGTGCTTCACAAGCGGGCGTCAAGATCGATCTGCTGGTGCGCGGCCTCTGCTGCCTTCGGCCGGGGGTCAAGGGCATTAGCGACAACGTTCGCGTGATCAGCATCGTCGGCCGGTACCTTGAGCACAGCCGCGCGTACTTTTTCCGGAACGGCGGCCACGAGCAGGTTTACCTTGGCAGCGCGGACCTGATGCCGCGTAACTTGAATCGCCGGGTGGAAGTGCTGTTTCCGATTGACGACCTGAAGTTAATGCGGCGGGTCAAAGACCAGATCCTGGCTACGTACCTTGCGGATCGCGCCAAGGCACGCTTCATGCGGCCGGACGGATCGTATGTCCGGTCAAACGGCGAGTCCGATGAAGCCCCGTTTGACGCCCAAGCCTGGTTCATGGATCATCATCGTGGATCGATTAAGGCTTGAGACCTTCGCTGCGCAAACAGAATCCATCAGAATAGAGGATAAACATGACCGTTGAAACAGAATCAGCCACACATCCCACCTTGACCGACCGTCCGGCATGGAAGCAGCTCCAAACTCACTATGAGACTGTGTCAAAGCGCCATCTTCGCGATCTGTTCGCAGAAGATCCAGACCGGGCGGATCGGATGTCGATCGAGGAACTCGGACTCCACTTCGATTTCTCGAAGAACCGCATCACGAGTGAGACGCTCACTCTGCTGGTGCAACTTGCAGAGGAAGCCGGACTGAAGGAGCGCATCGAAGCGATGTTCCGGGGCGACAAGATCAACAGCACCGAGAAGCGTTCTGTCCTGCATGTAGCGCTGCGTGCACCGAAGGGGTCAACCCTGGTCGTAGACGGCGTGGATGTGGTCGCCGAGGTACATGCAGTACTCGACAAGATGGCGAATTTTGCCGATCGCATCCGCTCGGGAGCGTGGGTGGGACATACCGGGAAGCGCATTCGCAATGTCGTCAATATCGGGATTGGCGGATCCGATCTCGGCCCGGTGATGGCGTACGAGGCTCTCAGGCATTACAGCGACCGGAAACTGACGTTCCGCTTTGTTTCCAATGTGGACGACACAGATTTCGCGGAAGCGGTCATCGACCTCAAAGCAGAAGAAACGCTCTTCATCGTGTCCTCCAAGACGTTCACGACGCTGGAAACGATGACCAACGCCCATACCGCGCGAGAGTGGCTGCTGAAAGGGCTGGGGGCCGATGATTCGGCGGTGGCGAAGCACTTTGTTGCTGTATCGACGAACGGGAAAGAGGTGGCGAGGTTCGGCATCGATACCGCTAATATGTTCGGGTTCTGGGATTGGGTCGGCGGCCGCTACTCGATGGATTCGGCGATCGGGCTTTCCACCATGCTCGCCATTGGCCCGCAGAATTTCGAATCACTTCTGAATGGATTCCATCAGGTGGATGAGCATTTCCGGACGGCGAAGTTCGAACGCAACCTGCCGGTGATTTTAGGTCTTCTCTCCATCTGGTACAACGACTTTTTCGGCGCCGAAACTGTTGCGGTTCTACCTTATGAGCAATACCTGAAGCGCTTCCCGGCCTACCTTCAGCAGTTGACTATGGAGAGCAATGGCAAGCATGTGACTCTGAGCGGGAAGACGGTGTCCTATGAGACCGGACCGATCTATTGGGGCGAGCCCGGGACCAATGGACAGCACTCGTTTTACC
>CBAAAA010000290.1:0-3022 GCA_964658695.1 uncultured Solirubrobacteraceae bacterium
ATGTTGAGATCTCGGGATATGAATTTTGTCATGAATCAGCGTCAGTCAAATACTGGCATGATTGCGCTGGCAGAGGTCATAACAAGCAAATCGGGAGATCCGCGAGTACAGGCTTTCGCAAAGCAGGTCGCCGACGAGTGCACGAAGATGAGCGCGAGCCTAACGAGCATTGCTTCGCCCAAGAACGTAACCCTGCCGGACGAGATACCGGCAGCCGAGCTTTCATTTCGCAGCAAGCTACGTAGGCTGACTGGGAGTCGTTTGGACCGCTCTTACTTGAAGATCATGAGGAAGGACACTGCACGTCGAGTAAAATCGTTCCGCGTTGAAGCCCGCAAGGGCAGGGAGCCAGCGGTTCAGAAATTTGCTGGGGAAACTCTTCCGGTTCTGGAGAATCATCTTGAGAAAGCGCGAGCTTTGTACTTAGCAACGGAGAAGAAGACATGAAGTATCGGGTGGTGTTTCGGGAACGGACCGATGTAGAGGGCGAGAAAGCGGACGAGCCAGCCAGTTTTCTGGATGCCGAACTGGACGACGATACGGTATTGGATGCCAGGTTCGTGGGCCGGGTGCCGCCGGACGCCCTTCATTCCTCCGACACAATGGAGGAGGACGACGCCTTTCTCGGCGTGACAGCGGAAATTTGGGAGTACGACGTTGCGGATGGTAAGGATCAGGATTTTAAGGATGCACTGCAGAATTCAGGAATGGTCATGGAGTTCGACGCTCTGGAATCGAGTGACGAACTTGGCGTGTCTTAACGCATTTCAGTTCTCCTGACACGACTATTGCGAGAGAGCGTCCACAGCGAGGAGGAGAATTTCTTTGATTCGCTTAGTCTTGATGATTTTGTTGTTCCTGCTGCTACTTGGTTCACTTCCATCTTGGCCATACAGCACCGGGTGGGGTTACTATCCGAGCGGTGGGCTGGGGCTGATCCTGGTGATCATATTGGTTTTGTTTCTCGTTGATCGCCGCCGAGTGCCTTAGCCGATTTTCAACTCTCCCATGGGAAGCGGGTGCCTGACGCTGGCTCGGGCACCCCGGTTCCATGCCCTATATAGCCGAGCCACCTCTGCCAAGGTGCATGACCAAACCCACCAGAAATAAAACCAGGAAAACGCCAAACAGAATCTTCGCAATTCCAGCAGCAGCAAAGGCAATTCCGCCAAAACCTAATATCCCGGCGATGATTGCAATGACCAGAGCGATCAGAGCGTAGCGCAACATAAATTTCTCTCCTATGATTGATCGTTGATTTTCTACTGAACGGGACAACCCCATCCCGCAATATCTGATTCTCCTGTGTATAATACGTTTCCTTAGAAGGCCGATCTGGGCAGTTTGCAGTTAACGTCGCAACCCTTTCTATGCAGACAATTTGCGCGGTGATTGGACAGTCAGGCGTTTACGCAACTGGTCCAAGCGAGGGTGTCCTAAGCTCAGCTGAAGGTTGAAGGCCACCATGGCGACCCGGTCCGTTGACATCGATTCGCCAAAGCCCAAGCCAGGAGGTTCGTCAACCCGCCCTGAAGAATCCGCACGATAGCATATCCGGAGGCCCAAACCCTACCCCGTATGGAGTTCCTGGAGGAGTACCAGCCCTATCGCGCTGGGTCGCGCAGAATGAGCCGCCAAGCGATTAAAGGTGCATCTAGCGGTTGCAGCAGTTGCAGGAGGGCCGGTGGCGTCAGAGCAATCTGCTGGTGCAGCCGTACGCGTTTGCAAACTGGTCGTGTACTCGCTCCGCTTTCCTCTTGGACTTAATCACCATGTCGCGCACCCTCGTCAACAAATCTACGATCACTGGGGTGGTCGGCCTGCACAATGCGTGACGGTTTACACAATAACAACGACCCATGTGATGAGAACGACGACAATCGCAGCAAAAATGATTGCACCAGCCATTGCGAATACCCCCAAAGACCGAAGAGAGATAGAGCTCACTACGGCACCGATTCGGTGATGTACTCTTTGGACGCCTGCTACGAAGGGCCGCTACGTGTCGGGAAGATTAAAATGGCTTTGCATTGAACGTCGTTCACGTTCTATCCGCTATAACGTTCCCCAGTGGATTTACTTGTCCATATCTTTCAGCAAAGTCTTCACTGTGACTCACTGGTGGCAGCGACGGTGATGGACGTCTGCACGCCCGGCTAAGGCGGCGGTCCTTCAATGACCACCCAGCCATGGAGGCCTCTCGGACGACGATCTCGGTTCCTTCGGCATCGATGACGAGACTGGTCGAGAACGTGCCCACCTCTACTACATTCCAAAACGCGGTTCGGAGTCTATCTTCAGGGAGAAAACAACAAGGCAACGGTGTCTCTGGCGATTCCCAACGGAGGTACTGACCCGAGATTAGAAATGACGGATCAATCCGGAAAGCTCATCACCACAGTCCCGCCGCAACGGTTGTGTGCACATTAAGCATCTTAACCGCGCAAAGTGCCGTTCCCGGCCCTTTTTTACAGGCAACAAAAACTCCCTTTGTCCTGCAAATCAACGTCTCGCGACCACCGGCCGCAGTCCATGCTGGTGCGTTGTCGCCCTCCAGGCAATCTGTCCCTGCTTGTCGTAAAGAATGATTTCAGGCTCCCCTTCGTTCATCTTGATCTCGCCCGTCACCAAGCCCGTGGAGTCGACCAATACGAAGCGTTGGGCATCGACTTCGGTTGCCGCCGAACGTCTGTGTGGCCGTTGATTTGGCGGAATATCAAGCTGAGCGGCATAGCCTCCAGCAAATCCCGTGACGGCAGACAGAAGCGTAAAGAAAGACGCGAATTTTGACATGTTCCTTACCTGTTGATAGAACGAAGTCAATTCCAAATCTTGCGGATTATCTCCGCACATTTTGGGCATTGCACATCGGCGCCAAATGCGGTTAGTCTAGCTTCGAGCGGGATGCCAGCGAATCTCTTCCTCATTCGGGACTGCCTGCGCGGCGATGCCGCGGCGTGGGAGACGCTTGTGCTCCGCTATCGCGCGCAGGTCTACGCATTCGCGCTGAGCTTGACGAAAG
>CBAAAA010000290.1:3032-6447 GCA_964658695.1 uncultured Solirubrobacteraceae bacterium
CAGCCCGTTTCGCTAACAAGCCTACCTTGACGAAAGAAGAAGCGGCGGCTCGCGACATCGCCAGCGCAATGTGGGCTGATCTTTACGGGGTAAGAACGAATGCGAGCGGCGTCCGGCTGTCGAAGCTCGCGAGCTACTCCGGGAGAGGTTCTCTGGAGGGCTGGCTTCGCACATTGGTTGCGCAGGCGTATGTCGACCGTTACCGAACCGAACGCCGCTACGTCCCCCTTGAGGAAGGCGTCACTTTATGGGCTCGGGTAGAGGAGAATGCCGTGGAGGCGGCGGATAATCGTCTGGAGCAGGCCCTGGACAGAGCGCTCTCAGAACTGGGCGGCGAACAGCGGCTGATTCTTTCGGCGCAGTACCTGGACGGGCGGACCTTCGCCGAGATAGGCGGCGTAATCGGCGCTCACGAATCCAGCGTTTGCCGCCAGTCGAAAAAGATCATTGCGTTCGTTCGGAAGCGCACTTTGCATTATTTGCGCTTGTCCGGGATGTCCATGCGGGAAGCTCAGGAAATGATGGAAAGCGATGTCAGAGGCATTTCACTCGATGTCAGAAAGCGCTTGCAACTGCTGAAGAACACGCCATGACCGATCGTTTCGAACGTCAACTCGCATCGCGGCTCGCAGCCACGGAGGTCGCTCCCAGCGATCGTCATCCGGGCGCCGACTGCCTCGTTTCCTTTGGAGAGGGGCGGCTCGATTCGTCATCTCGCGAGACGGTAGCTCTGCATCTGGCGGAATGCTCTTCGTGCCGCGCTGTTCTCTTCTTCGCCGCTCAGCACCGTTCGGCGCGGATAAGAAACAACTCCATACGAAGCGTCGGCTTTATTGCTGCCGCAGCCGCTTTGGCCCTTCTGTTCGCCGGAACGACATCGCAAATGGAAGACGAGGTGATGTTACGCCGTCTGTCAACAGTGCCGGCTCAGCCAGAGTATTCGCCCGCCGTCGCTTATGCCGTTTCCGTGCCAGGTTCTTCCCAAGGGAAGTTCCGGTGGAGACTTCGACAAGCCGGTGTTTCGAAAAAGGTCGAGATGTCAATAGACGCAGGCAAAACCTGGAAGCCGGCAAGGATCGACCAGCCGTTTGACCCCGTCAGCATCGGTTTTCAAGGAGCGGATGTTTGGGTGAGGGGACGATCCGGAGACATGCTTCTGTCTCGTGACCTCGGCCGTAAATGGGTTCATGTGAACTCCGCTCCGGTCCGGCGTATCGATCAAACGCGATAGACTGCTTCTGGTATGTATTGCTCGAACTGTGGCGCCTCCATGAATGAGAGCGCAGTCTTCTGCCCCAATTGTGGAACCAACGTGAACCCCGCGGCAGCAGCCGGCTCGATTGATCTCCCCCACCCCAATCCCGCCTGGCAAGGGCCACGGGCAGCGAATAGTTCGATGGTCGGATTCCCTCCGCAGGTGGAGGATCGAGGGCGTCGCGTCATCGCCTTCTTAATCGACGTCGTGCCCATGCTGCTGCTCGCGCTGATCCATTTCGTGCCGATCATTGGCTGGATGCTTTACGGCTTGATCCACGCTTGTTACTGGCTGTTCCGTGACTACATGGGCGCAAGTCTTGGCAAGACCGCTTTGGGTGCTTACGTCACCAGTGAGGACGGATCCCCCGCTACGACGCAACAACGCGTTCTGCGCAACCTCACACTCGCCATCCCCGGGGTCGTCGGCATGATCCCACTGGTGGGCATCTTCTTTGAAGGCATTCTGGCGCTGATCATCTTTACCACGGAAGCGCTGGTCCTCTTGACCACCGGCCGTCGCCTGGGAGATCGAATCGCCGGCACAACCGTCTACCGTAAGGGCGTTAACCTTTGAATGTTCGCTTAGGGCTTTTCTAAAACCAGATCAAGATACGGCGTGAAGAAGCCGGGATGGATTCCGGGAGCGAGCCTCTTAAGATACAGGGCAAACTGGTTCTCAGCTTGTAATGCCCGAAGTCCCTGCTTGCGAAACCCGGAAAGATAGCTCGCCACCGGTAAGGTCTCCGGTTCCAAATCAAAGCTTAGAGCAAACTCGTGATAGCTGGAGCCGCGGCCCCAACGAGCGAGAAGCGTCCGTCCTGATTCGGTGAGCTGACCTGAAAACGTCCGATTAAAGATGTGACGCTTTGTGTACCGGCTGTAGTCGTACGCAACTTCATCGGAGATCCAATGAAAGGATGGCTCTCCCGAGGTGTGACTGTCCGTGTGCCACAAACGGTTCGGAGTCTCGATAACCACCAGATGCTGCCCACGCTTGAGACGCTTCCAGGCCGCTGAGAGCGACGCCCGGCGCTCTTGCCAGGTCATGTGCTCAAGGACGGCAAAGTACACGATGCAATCAAATAGGAGATCGCCGACCAGTTGATCGAGCTCGGCGGCATCCCCGGCAGGAAGCTGGCCTCTAAACCATATAATCGGCACCGCTCGCGTGCAACAGTCAACCCGCCTTCGCTGACATCCACACCAAGAACCCGCGCGCCTTGCTCAGCGAGCGCCACTGTGGATGCTAAGGTACCTGCTCCGATTTCGAGAACGCGTTTTCCCTTCAGAGGAATGGTCGCATTCAGCCACGGCACGACTATCGATCGGAATGACGCGAGTCTACCCGTCAAATGATCATTGAGACCGGACTGACCCACTTCTGTCGAAAGATAGACATCAGGCGGGTCGGGATAGTAAGAAGTGCCGGTAAAGAAATGCTGAACCAGAGAATGCTGGAGCTCGCGCCGATTGTCTTCAGACAGAACCCGGTGGTTCTGACGAAGCGGCAGCGGTATCGGCGGCTCTATGAGTTGCGTCAGCATGGCATGCTGGCGGCTGAAGAATTTCTTTAGAGCGATAACAGGCGTCAAGAATCTACCCGATTCAGGATTTTCCGCGGACGATAACATAGCTGAGCAAGCCCTTTCGAGCGCTGGCCGTGCTGTCGGCGAAGATAGAGAGAGACTAACTATCAGGATGCCTTCGCAAGCTGTTTAACCAAACTTTGATCCTGGCCTCCGCCTCTCCGCGACGGCGTCAACTCCTGCTCGACGCTGGAATCCCTCATTCTGTGAGGCCGGCCCGCATACGAGAAGAACGTGCACCGGGCGAGAGGCCAGCCGCCTTAGCGCAACGCCTCGCTTTCGAGAAGGCCTCTGCCGTCATGTGTCATCCCAATGAGATTGTGTTGGGTGCGGACACCATCGTGGTGCTGCAAGAAGAGGTCTTTGGCAAACCGAACGACGAATTACATGCCACAAAGATGCTACGCCGTTTATCTGGACGCGATCACTGGGTCTACACGGGGATTTGTCTAAGGTCAGAGTCCCGGACGATACAAGATCTATCGGTGACGCGGGTCACCTTCGCTGAGTTGAGTGACGCGGAAGTCGGTGAGTATGTGAGGAGCGGTGAGCCTATGGATAAGGCCGGAGGA
>CBAAAA010000291.1:0-6436 GCA_964658695.1 uncultured Solirubrobacteraceae bacterium
ACCGTGTGACGGATGGGTTAAAGCCCGAGTTGGTGCAGGCTCTCGGGGCCGAATATCACACTGGGAGCGTTCATGACCTGAAGTTCCGGCCGGACATCATCCTTGAGTGCACAGGCGTTTGCAGTTTAATCGTCGACTCGATGAGTAAGCTGGCGAGCGATGGCATCCTCTGTTTGGCTGGCGTCTCTTCTAAGGGGCAAACCGGCAAGCTGGATGTCGGCGAATTGAACCGCCGCCTGGTGCTTGAAAACTGTGTGATTTTTGGGTCCGTGAATGCCAACCGCCGGCATTGGGAACTTGCAGGGAGGGCTCTGGCCGAGGCCGATCACGACTGGCTTTCGCGCTTGATCTCGCGCCGGATACCGCTCTCGAACTGGAGCAAGGTGTTGGAACGCAAGCCGGACGACATCAAGGTCATCGTGGAATTCTCGCGAAATTAGCGCGTCAGCGGCAAACAAAAACGAATGACACAACTGATTGAAGACTACGCTCTTATCGGCAACAATGCCACCAGCGCCCTGGTAGCCAAGAATGGCTCCATCGATTGGCTGAGTTTTCCCCGTTTCGATTCTCCAGCGTGCTTCGCCTGCCTGCTTGGAACGCCCGAGAACGGCCGCTGGATGATCTCTCCCAAGGTGGATGGCACAAGAGTCACGAGGCGGTACCGTCAAGGCACGTTGGTTCTCGAAACGGAGTTCGCGACTTCTGACGGGACCGTCGTCATCACCGACTGCATGCACCGGCGGGGCGTCCACCAGGATCTGATCCGCGTCGTGAAGGGAGTCACGGGCGCTGTCCAGATGGAAATGGAAATGTCTCTGCGCTTCGATTACGGATCGGTTGTGCCGTGGGTAAGCCGGCTCGAGGATGGCCGCTGGCAAGCCATTGCCGGTCCCGATCGCGTGACTCTATCAACGCCCGTTGAACTGTGCGGCGAGAAGATGAAGACGCGATCGGCATTTACGGTTCAGCAGGGCGAAGAGATTCCGTTCGTTTTGACCTGGTCGTATTCACACTTCGAGTACGCCGATCTGGTCGATGGACTGGCTTTGATCGAAGAGGAGACGCTTAATTGGGCGGAGTGGTCGGCAGGGTACGAGCGCAAGAGCACCTATCAGGAAGCGATACTGCGCTCACTGATCACACTGAAGGCGCTCACCCACCACGAGACTGGCGGGATCGTCGCAGCTCCTACCACCTCTTTGCCGGAGGAACTGGGGGGAGTGCGGAACTGGGATTACCGTGCCTGTTGGCTTAGAGACTCTACTTTCACCTTGGATGCACTCTTGATGGCGGGTTTCCTGGAAGAGGCCAAAGAGTGGAACGCCTGGCTGATTCGGGCAGCTGCCGGCGACCCTGAATTACTGCAGATTATGTACGGAGTAGCAGGCGAACGGCGTCTGACCGAATTCGAATTGGATCACCTGCCCGGGTACCAGAATTCGACCCCCGTGAGAGTGGGTAACGCGGCTTCCACACAGTTGCAGTTGGATGTTTATGGCGAGGTTCTCTCGACCATGTACGAGTCCGCAAGGAGGGGCCTACATGAATCCGGAGCCGCGTGGAGTCTCGGTAAGGCGATCGTGGGGCACCTGGAGGCTATCTGGTCACTTCCCGACGACGGCATCTGGGAGATCAGAGGGAAACGCCGCCACTTCGTGCATTCGAAAGTGATGGCCTGGGTCGCTTTCGATCGGGCGGTTCGCATGATGGAAGAGTTCGGGGAAGAGGGCCCACTGGAACGATGGAAAAAGGTCCGCGATGAGATCCACGGGGAAGTCTGCCGCTTTGGCTTCAGCAAGGAACTGAACTCCTTCGTCCAATATTTCGGAAGCAAGGACCTGGATGCGAGTCTGCTGCTTCTGCCCATGTTCGGCTTTCTTCCGCCCGACGATCCGAGAATCGTCTCGACCGTAGAGGCAATCGAGAAAAGGTTGATGGAGGATGGCCTGGTGGCGCGTTACAGCACCAGCGCCAGTGTTGACGGTCTGCCGGGTGGCGAAGGCAAATTTCTCGCTTGCAGTTTCTGGCTGGTCTCGAACTACGTCTTACAGGGACGGATGGACGATGCCCGAACGCTGTTTGAGCGTTTATTGAGCCTGCGTAACGACGTGGGGCTGCTTTCTGAGGAGTACGATCCCAAGGAAGATCGCCAGCTCGGCAACTTCCCGCAGGCTCTCTCTCACCTCTCGCTGGTAGATGCCGCTCATCGATTGATCTCGCCCGGCGATAAACAATTCACGCTGCCTGTCAAGCCTGCCCAGAATTGAACACTCACCAGTCATTGCGCTCGCGCAGAGAGACCACATGAGCGACATGGTGACGCGAGTGCCAGGCATACAAAGCGGTACTCACATCCAGTCGCATCGGCCCATGTTCCGGATGCTCGAAAGTGCGCTCGAACTGCTGCGGCGACATCGAACGCAAAAGAACATCCCACCGCGCGTGTAGCGCACGCAGGAGTTCCAACGAGACATCGACCGGCAGAATCCGCGCATCGGGCAACTCTGCCCAGGCCGCCTCACGGTACGGCTTGATCCGCGGCGTGTCTTCGGTTAGCGCCAGCCGGTAGCGTGTGTAGCTGTTGATGTGGCTGTCGGCTACATGGTGAACCACCTGCCGGACAGTCCACCCACTGGGGCGGTAAGGCGTGTCAAGCTGTCCGTCATTCAGTCCCTCAACGGACCGCGAGAGCTTGGCGGGAAGGCTCCCAATCTGGGTGATCCATTCACCGCGTAACTCGGCTGTGATGTCCGCGGGTCGCTGGAATTTACCTATCGGGTAGCGAAGGTCTTTCTCCGTAGAAGCAATCATTTCAAACGAGAGTAGCAGTCATCGCCTACTCTCCGGCGGTATTGGATCTTTGCCTGAATCTTACGCGGTCAGAACTTCGCTTCTCGCTGCGATCGGCCGACTTACATCGACTTTCATCCACAACAACATTCCCCCGAATAGCAGCGCCGCCATCGGAATCAAAGGCGCGTTATAACTTCCGGTTGCATTGACGATGTACCCGTATGCCACTGAGGCGAGCGCGGCCCCAGCTTGCGCAGCCATGTTCATGAGACCAGTCACCACACCGCCACGAGAGCCGCCGATGTCAAGACACGCTGTGAAGACCACCGGTTGCTGAAAGGTGATCCCTGCATAAACCAAGCTAAGCCAGAGAATAATCGCGACGTGGCTGCTGGCAAACATGGCGCAGACCACTGAAATAGCCGACAGGGACAAGCCGCCGATCCCGATGCTTCGGCGCGACCATTTCATTCCGAGAACCGGGACTAGCCGATCACAAGTGAATCCTCCGGACAGGTTACCAGCAGCACCCAACAAATATGGCAAGGCCGAGAACGTCAACTGCTGCGCAGTGAAGCCGCGGCCCTTCACGAGATAAGTATGAAACCACGTTTGATAGAAACTACCGGCATAGAAGTATCCGAAAGCAAGCCCCATGATGGCCCAGAGATTGGAGTTCGTTAAAACTGGCCTCCAGGCCTCGCGCCGCTCGATCGTCCTCACGGGGGCGCTGACCGGGAAGTCCCGGAATTTTGAAAACCAGACCGCAGCCCAGAGAATCCCGAGCGAGCCAAATACGAAAAATGAGGCGCGCCACCCGAATGCGCGCTGAATGGGAAGAACGATCAACGGCGAGAGCGCGCCACCTATCTGCCCGCTCATCATGAATAACCCAAACGCTCTTCCACGCGTTGCGAGGGGAAACCAATTTGAAATGGCAACCGAGCCGTTTGGGTATGCGCCGGCCTCGCCGGCTCCAAACAAAAAGCGAATCAACAGCAGCAGCGGGTAGGCGGAAACGGCTCCCGTCAAAGCGGTGAAAACTGACCACCACAACACAATGCGCGTCAGAACGCGGCGTGCGCCAAGACGATCGCCCCAATGTCCGCTGGGAACTTCAAACAGCGCATAACCCAACAAAAACGAGGTTCCGACCCATCCCCATGCAATGGGCGAAATGCGCAGGACGTCCTGCATATAAGGGCCGGCGACCGAGATGCACACGCGGTCCAGGTAGGTGATTACCCCCATAAGGCACAACAAGAGCAGATAGAGATGGCGCTTTTGCACGGGTACACGATCTTACCGTGCGGCCTCTGTCTTGACTCTCCAGGTCTACTTATTTGTAACTATCTTGTAAGGACAGCATCTCCAGCGGGACCAATAAAGTGCAGCTATCCACTCTACGTTCGCTCGGCCGTTCTGGCCTTCCTGTAAGCCCCATGGCGTTGGGAACCATGACTTTCGGAAATAAGAAGTGGGGGGCGTCCGATGACGTCTCCGCGGAGATCTTCAACGCCTACCTCGACGCAGGCGGGAATTTCATCGACACCGCCGACGTGTATAGCGGCGGGCGTAGTGAAGAGTTGCTGGGCGCTTACATCGCCGAACGAAAGTTGCGCGACAAGGTCGTTCTGGCGACCAAGTTCAGCTTCAACGGCGGAAATGGAAGAAAGAACCTCCACCGGGCTCTCGAGGGCTCGCTCCGCAGATTGCAGACCGACTACGTGGATCTTTACTGGATGCACGTCCGGGACAGGATTACCCCGGCGGAAGAAGTGTTGCAGTCTCTCGGCGATCTGGTGCGCGCCGGCAAGACCCGCTATTTCGGATTCTCGAATGTCCCCGCCTGGTACGTCGCGCGCGCCGTAACCTTCGCGCAGTTGCAGAGCATCCCTGCTCCGATCGCGCTGCAACTCGCGTATTCGCTGGTTGAGCGAGCCATCGAACAGGAACACATTCCCTTGGCCCGTGAACTGGGTTTAGGGATCACACCCTGGAGCCCTCTTGCCTTCGGGTTCCTCACCGGGAAATACACTCGCGACGACAGTGGAAAGGTCTCCCTGCAAGGCGGCCGCTTAGATGGCAACCCAATGTTTCGGCAATTCACCGAGCGAAACTGGCGCATTCTCGATGTCCTTAAAAAAGTAAGTGAAGCGGCGGACAAACCGATGGCCCAGGTCGCACTTGCGTGGGCAGCGGCGAAGCCCTACATCACTTCACTGATCTTGGGCGCCAGCAAACTGCAACAACTGCAGGAGAACCTGGCCTCCATGACTCTTGAACTTTCCCCTGAACAGATGACCGAACTCGACAAAGCCAGCGCACTTGAGGAAGTGAGCCCCTATGCGATCTTTTCAGACGCTATTAATCGCGGCATCTTCGGAGGACTGCGCGTGCAGGGATGGACATAGACCTTGGTTTAGAAAAGGCTCTCCGCTTCCTGCTCGAAGATCTTTCGCAATTCGATCAGCAAGATTGCCGCGTTCCTCCCGTGCCACTGCTTATGGTCGATGGCACAGGTAAACGGCGCAGTGAGTCGAACCTTGACCTCGCCATCCACGGCAATTGGACGCTCTGCCACGCCCCCGACTGCCAGTGCCGCGGCCGTATTAAATACTTGAGCAGCAACAAAGTCCAATCCCGGGAGAATTGTGATTTGAAACGTCCCAGATACCTTCCTTCTGTACCAGAGACGTCCTAGCAGCGACTTAATCAGACGGCGTCGCAAAAAGCCGAAAGGCAGCAGCCATCCCCATCGCCGCGACACCTGCATGATGCGCTTAGCCTCCGCACGCGCCAGCGGCGTCCTTTCGAGCAACTCGCCTCCGATCTGGGGAGCAGTTTTGCTGTCGGCCTTATCGATGATGACAACTGGCGTAAGATTGTCATCCCCGGCGATACTGAGACAGATATCGATATCTCCGCCCGAAACTTTCTGATTTCCGGCGACCAAGTTTGAAGTTCAGGATGACGGGCGATAGCTTTTGCCGCCGCGCAAACGATCACAGGAGCGTACTTGACGGAATGGCCCTCGCCCTTCAATCGGTTCATGATTGAAGAGCACTCTGTCATGTCGATCATTAGCGAATAGATTCCGCCAACCGACTCAACGGCCCTCAGCCCGTCACGAATCCAGCGTTCAGAAAAATCGAGGGAACTGACGGTCCCGCCCCAGGCATTAGCCATTCCGCAAACCACAAGGGGGCGACAATGTGAGAGACGTTGGATCCAGCAATTGTCTGGGGAGCAATCTCCATTCTGTCAAAATCTACCGATCGAAATCAGCTTTAGTCAGCCGCCTCGTCGGCCTCGCCATCAGTGCAAGTCTCGCTGCCTACTGCTGCATTAGGCAAGAAGCGAATGAAACATGTTGGTCACCGGCTTGCTTCACGACTACTAAGCTCCAGACTCGGAGGTGCCTATGATTGACCTGACTCAGGTCGGCGCGTTTCCATCCTACGACACAGCCGGCAATGCCCAGATTCGCTTCGGACTCTATCTGCCTGGCATTCGCGATGTGGACGGCTTTTCGGTGGTCGTCCGTATTATCCATAGTGCCGACCGTTTTAACGTTTCGGTGAATACACAAGATGAACCGTTAACCTGGGTTGCAGATAGTGAACTGGATCTATGGACA
>CBAAAA010000292.1:0-6414 GCA_964658695.1 uncultured Solirubrobacteraceae bacterium
CAGCTTTACGGCTTCGCGGATTGCATCCGGTTGAGGACGGAACAGGGTGCTCGCGTAGGCCCTCACTTTGTCCCGCCACTTGGCGCCCAGCAGCATGTGAATCGGTTGCCCGTAGAACTTTCCGGCAATGTCCCACAAGGCTATGTCGATGGCGGAGATGGCCTGAATTGCCACGCCCCGTCGACCGTAGTAGACGGTCCCACGATACATCTTGTACCAGAGTCTTTCCGTCTCAAGCGGGTTTTCGCCGACGATCAGAGACGCAAGACCATCGAAACATTCCATGCCTGGCTCGCTCCATCGCGGCGCATCGATCGCGGCTTTGGCGATGGCCGGAGCCGTTTCGATATCGGAGTATCCGAAGATGCCTGCATCAGTCGAAACCTTTACGATTCCCAGATAGGTGGGGCCAGGCGGTTCCTCCGAGCCTTCAGGATTCCGGTACAATCCCGGCGACTTCAGAACGAACAAATCGACCGAAGTAATTTTCATAAGCGGCAGCGGTGCGCCGGATCGGGGCCGGAGTCCGGCCCCTCTCGCAAAAAGCAATCAGAAATAGAACTTAAGAGCACCTTGTAGGATACGCGGCGGCAGAGCCGAAAAGATCTGTCCGCCAACCGAAGGAATATCGATATACGGGTTTGGATTGTTGAAGTTCGCGTGATTGAGTACGTTGAAAGCTTCCGCGCGGAACTCGAGGTATCTCGATTCGGTAAAGTGAAAGTCCTTCAATACCGAGGTATCCCAGTTCTTGATACCGGGCCCGCGCAGAATGTTTCTGCCCGCGTCGCCGAGAGTGTACGGCGCCGGGATGGTGAAGTCGTTGATGTTGAAGCACTGCTGCGGAGTGCAGTTCGGCACGCTACCGGATCCAATTACGTTGGGGCGCGAACCGTAGTTGAAGTTCACGTTGGCGGGGTCGGTGGCGCCCAACAGCGGAGTGAACGGGGTGCCGCTTTGGAAGGTAGCGATGCCGACAACTCGCCAACCGCCAAGAATTTCGTCGACGACCCGCGGCGCATTGCTCATGAACTGCCTGCGCCGGCCAAATGGCAGATCGTACCCATAGCTGATGACGAGCCGCTGGGGTATATCGTAATCCGAAGGGCCCTTCATCGAATGAAGGTCGAACGGATCCTGGATTTGATCGCCGCCCGAATTCGAAGTGCCGTCTATCGACTTCGAGTAGGTGTAGGAAACGAGGAAGGATAGACCCGAGGAGAGACGTTTCTCCAGCTTCGCCTGAAGCGAGTGATAGGTGCTGTTGTTCTCATTTTCCAAGTAAGAGCCCGTACTGAACTCGGGATACGGCCGCCGCTGCTGGAAGGGCCGCTGATCGTTCGGGTCGATCATTGGAACGTTGGAGGGAATTACCGTCTCAAGGTCCGTCCCTTTACTTCCGACGTAGCCGACTTCGAGCGCCAGGTTCGCGCCTAACTGACGTTGCACGGTAAAGTTCCATTCATTGACGTAAGGCGTCTTGTTGTGGGGATTGAACGAGTAGATCAGCGGTGAATTGAACTGAGTCGAGGTGCTGAACGGCTCAAAAAAGTTCTGCACCTGGAGCGTCGGAACGCCATTGACCGTCGGCTGAGATTTGCTTTCATCGACGATGAACGGCGGATTGATGATTGGATAAGAGACCGTGTTATTTCCCGACTGCAAAAGATAAAACGTTCCAAAGCCCGACCGAATTACCGTCTTGTTGTCGTTGGAAGGCCTAAAAGCAAATCCCACCCGGGGCGCCCAGTTGTTCTGGTTGTAGCGGAGGCTGTTTGGCAAACCCGCCTGTTTTGCGGAGACGATCAAATTCGCATACTGTGGGTAGGCGTACTTGGCGACCTGCTGCGTAATGAGATTGAATGAGCCGTTGTATTGCGAGACCACGATCTGCCCGGTTTGGAAATCGAACAGCGCACTTTGGTCTTGCAGTTCCTGGAAGGCTGGATTGTACTCGTAGCGGAGGCCTAGGTTCAGTGTCAGCCGGGGAGTTACTTTGTAATCGTCCTGCGCATAGAAGGCATGATTGTACTGGGTTTCTCCGAAAAGATTGCGCGGAAAATCGCGTGCGCCAGAGTTGGGGTACCCAAGCAGGAAGTCGCCGAGTGGATTACCTGAATAGACCCCTGTAAAGCTGAAAGCTCCCCGTGAATTGGCCGAATTCGTGGACGTGAATTCGTATTCCCGAAGGTCAGTTCCGAATTTAATCGTGTGCGCTCCGTGTACCCAGTTCAATCCGTCATTGATCTCATACATGTTTGTTGGATTGGTAAGTGGCGAGTACGGTTGACCGTTGATGAGTGTCCCATAACCCGAAATCGACAGCGATGGAAAGCCTGGAAAGTTGGCTGTCGTTTCTTCGAATCCTCCGATCCCGGCATTTTCGGTGTAATTCGTGCCGAGTCCCTGCGGAGCGTTGGTTGAGTACATACGCCCGTAACCAAGTCTCAACTCGTTAATGACCGTGGGCCTGAAGATGTGGATCTCATCGAGGACGGCATTCTGGGTACGGATGCTATCCGTCACACCGCCCACTCGCGGAAATGGTCCCGGGTCGAAGGTGCTGAGATTGTTAATGGAGTAGCGCGCAAACAGAGAATCCAAGTCGCTGAACCGGTGATCCACGCGTATGTTGCCCTGGTCGGTGTTGGAACTTAATGGCGCGCCGTATTCGAAGGTTCCTGAACCAGTATTCGGCAATGGAATGAACTGAAGGAAGTAGGAGGTAGCCGGGTTAATGGATGCACTGGGAATGCGATTGCCCGGAAAGGCTTGGCCCGTGAGCGGATTCAGAAGGGGAGTCCCGAGAGCCGAGAAATCACCGGTTCTCTGAGCGACCGTGGGCACCTCAGTGGTGGAGGTAATCCCCTGGGAGATTCGCGTGCCCTCATAATTGACGAAGAAGAAGGTGCGATTCCGAACGATGGGACCGCCGAGGGTGCCGCCAAACTGATTCTGATGGTAGACCGCCTTCGTTATGTCGAAGAAGTTTCGGGAGTCGAGGTCGGTGTTGCGCAGAAACTCCCAGGCGACGCCGTGGAACTGGTTAGTGCCCGACTTGATGGTGGCGTTGATCACCGCATCACCGCGGCCGTATTCGGCGGAGAACGCGTTGGCTTCCACGCGGAACTCCTGGATGGCGTCGACGGAAGGCGTGAATTGCACGCCATCGAACAACTGCTCCTGGTTACTGATGCCGTCGAGCAGAAACTCCGTCTTGTTGGCCTGGCCGCCATCGACCGAGATCGTTGTGAACCCGGTTACCCCGGAGTTCGCTCCCTGGGTCGCACCGGGGGTTAGCGTCGCAAGCTGAGTGAAGTTCCGTCCATTGAGAGGGAGGTCCACGATGGTCTGGTTGTCGATGACTTGTCCGACGGTAGCGTTATCCGTATTGACAAGCGGCGCTTCGCCCTTGACGCTCATGGTTTCCGATACGCTTCCCACTGCGAGGCGAACGTCGAAGCGGGCTTCCTGATCCACTTGCAGAACGATCCCGGTAATTTGCTGAGTCTGAAAGCCGAGCTTCTTGATGCTTAATGTGTAGCTTCCAGTAATTGGGAGTAGTGGGATCTCGAAATCCCCGGTGTCGTTCGTGGCGCTGCTTCTTACCAGATTGGTTGCGGTGTTCACGACGGACACGGTCGCTTGCGATACGACAGCACCGCTGGCATCCGTGACTCGGCCGACGACGGTTGCCGTCGGCGCAGCCAGGAGCGCGAATTCCGTCGCCATCGCCAAAAAGATGACTCTAAGCAGAGATTTCAAGACTCCACCTCCGAACATAGATTTGCCTGATGGTAACGGTTTATGACCGATCGCTTCAACAGCTTGCGCAGCTAACGTGCAGCGTATTGAACGGGTCGCCGCATCAGAAAAGCACAACCAGGTTGAAAGAACCAGTGCCGGGAAGCCGGACTTCGCCGCTGTTGTCGAAGTCCGTCCATGCTTTTCCGTTGACCGTCACACCGCGGGGCGGTGTTGCGTCGTGGCCGCTGACATGAAGAACAATTTGCCGGCAGGTGAACGCCGGCGAAGTCTGAATGTTCGCTTCGAAGCGCTCCTGGGAAGATTTTGCTTCGAGCGAGATTTTGCCGAAGAAGGTAGGCGCGTCCCGGATGACGATCTTCTTTCCGGGTGCAAACCATGCCGCGGGAACTCCGTCGAGCAACCGGAGAGTGTCCTGATGTTCCGTCTCGGTCGGCTCGCGAACCAGCGTCATCCGCAAGATCTGCAGCGCCATGCCGGGACCCGCGGAGAGCGGCTGTCCTTCGGACCGCGTCCAACCGGGGAAGCCCCAATCCCAGACATTCCTTTGATATTCCTTCCAGGTTTCAGCGTTGCTGAATCGCAGGTTGAACACCCCGGCGACTTCCGGGAAGCTGTTCAAGTTCTGCGACATGCCGTGCGACAAGATGCCGTAAAGTGAGGTGGCGAAGCGAACTCTATCGCCGTGTTCGAGCAGCGATTCGTAATAGCCCTTGCCATAGATCTGATCGAGGCCGATGGTGAATCGGTCGAGGCCGCCAAGCACTCCGCCGTGATCCGACATGTAGTCGGGAATCCAAAGCGACCGGGGGTCGGATGGGTCGAATAGCTTCAATTCCAGAAACATGGGCGCGAAGAGATTCCAGAAGTTCCCGAGATAGGTCCATTGGAAACTCTCCGGCACATCCGGCGTGAGGAAATCGTAAGCTGGTTCGGTTTCCCGATGCTCCGCGCCGTCTCCGATGTCGAAAGCCATCGGCAGAAACACAGGGCTTACTTTCTTATCGGCAAGCTGGTCCGCGAGAGACAACAGCCTTGTGCGGTACTGGTTGGCACTCCCTTCGTAGCGCGCGGCCAGGTCGGGCTGGCCTAATTCGCGAAAGGCGAGGGCGGTGTCGTGAAGTCCTCGCCAACAGGTCGCGTTCGAGTAGAAGCTGAATGCCGGCGTGTGAATGTCGCCGCCATAGGCATGGCGCGGAAGAATGCCTAGGTACTTCGCATCGGCATTGGCGTTTGTGGATTGGATCGTCCAATCGGCGGCGGCCTTGAGGGCCGGTGCCATTTTCTGAAGCCACGCCCGATTGTGATTCAGCCGGTAGGCTGTAATCGCGTACCACGGTTCGAGTCCGTTTCGGTATTGGTGATGGTAATTGCCCTTGTCCATCAATGCGGGCGACAACATGATGGAGAGAGCTTTTTCCGCGGCATCGCTCTGACCGTATTGCGCGAGAGCAATCGCCGGCCATCCTTCCTCGATACCGAAGTAGTCCTCGTACGAATAGGAGCCGTACTTCACGGTATCGCCATCCTGCGTGATGATGAGCGCCTGGGCGAGCAGGTTTTTATAAATGGCGTTGAAACCGGGTTCGGGTAAATCCAGTTTCATCCCCCGATCCAATGTCGCGTTCCACCATAACCGGAACTGTGCGAGTTGGGTTGACCAGGTCAGTTGCTGGAGCGGGGCGATCGTCTTGATGGGTTCCGTTACCGAAGGCGCGAAGAAGTGGAGGACGCGCGCTTGGTGGGGCGCAAGGACAAAGGAGTAGCGGAGATGATCCTCACGCTCCGAGGCATCCCATGTTCCCGGCGAATCGGCGTAAAGAATCACTTCCCCGTCGCCTTTTAGAACGGTGCGGCCGTCGGCATTGAGCCGATATCCGGTTGACTCCGGTTCGAGTCCTAGCGGCGAACCCGGAGCGGCACGACGAGCGTTCGCTCTGCGGCCCAGGGCCAGCGCGAGTTCAACTGGAGAGGTTTGAGCCGATATGTTGCGGACTGAGAGTTCCGCGGCCGTCCCGTAGACATCCGGGGGAGCGGTGACGAACACTGTTTCGCGGTATTCGAGCACGCCATCTCGCCAGGTGATGACGGGAGCAGGGAGCCAGTCGTCGAGATAAGAGCTTCGGACATTCACCCAGGCTGCACCGGCGGCGTTCGAGCCTGCTGTAGAGAACGTGAACCATCGATCATGGCGGTCGGGTACCGGCACATGCTCGGGAGAGCCGTGATTCCAGTTGCCGCCGGGTGCATTCTCGACCATCAGAAAAGTACCGTTCCAGGTGACGTGTGTTTCTTCGAGGTCGGCGGGCCGCCCGATCGCTATCTGTGCAAAGTCCAAGGGGAGGAGAAGGCCGCGCATTCCCGCGAGGTCCGGCGTGTCCATCTGACGGAAACGCATGCCCAGCAGGTCGATGCGGCTTTGTTCGAGTTCAGTCGAGTAGTCGCGTGCTTCCGAACTTAGGGACACCTGGAGAATCCGTAAGGGCTTCGCTTGGGAGCGGACGCGCAGAGCGGTCGTGGAAATCGGGAAGAAGCGGAGCGGTTGGGCCGGAGTTGTCAAGACGGGTTCGACGGGCCGGTAGCGTTCACCATCCCACCACTCGACGGCGGCGGGCGAACCGGGTGACCACGCCACTGTGTCGACTTCCA
>CBAAAA010000293.1:0-6413 GCA_964658695.1 uncultured Solirubrobacteraceae bacterium
GGGCCTTCCGACATTGAAGAGGGCAGTGCCGCTGACATCAAGCGGCGCAGCGAAATCGCCGAACTGTTTCTGAATTACCTGGCGAGCGATAAAAAGCTCGTCTCCACTTACGAGAAGTACAATACCTCCCCCGCCGCCAACAGGAAGCTGCGCAAGAAGTGGGCCGGCAAAGTAGCCCGCGGCAAAGTCGAACTGTCCCGCTCGCTGCGCGCCATCCCTTTTAACCTCGCACGCTGGAAAGAGTTCGTCCGAACTATCGAAGGAACCATCGAGGAGATGGCCGCGATGGACTCGGAAGCTCGCAAGCTGGAGCTGAAAAATGCTCCTCAATCGCAGCTCCGCGTCAAGGAGCTGAAGCGCGACCTCAAGAAGAAGGAAACCGAAGCCGGTGCTTCCCTTCCGGACCTCAGGCTAAGCGTCTCTGTGATTCGACACGGAGAAGTCGAAGCCGAACGCGCCAAGAAAGATCTCGTCGAAGCCAACCTCCGCCTGGTCGTCTCCGTCGCTAAGAAATACGTCAATCGCGGTCTCCACCTCCTGGATCTGATCCAGGAAGGCAATATCGGCCTCATGCGCGCCGCCGACAAGTTCGAGTATCGCCGCGGCTACAAGTTCTCAACCTATGCCACGTGGTGGATCCGTCAGGCCATCACTCGCGCCATTGCCGATCAATCCCGGACCATTCGTATTCCCGTTCACATGAACGAGAGCATGAACAAGTTCTTGCGCGCCACCCGTGAGCTTGAAAAGGAACTCGGCCGCGTCCCCACTAACGAAGAAATCAGCCGGCGCATGGACATCCCGGTTGAAAAGGTCCAGAAGCTCAAGACCATCTCCCGCGATCCGGTCTCGCTGGAAACTCCGGTCGGCCGCGACGGTGAATCGGCTCTCGGCGATCTCATCGAAGACCGCTGGGTCGGCTCGCCCGTCGACGCTGTCATCGATTCGAATGTCCGTGACGAGACTGCCAACATCCTGAAAACCCTCTCCCCCAAGGAAGAAAAAGTGATCCGGCTCCGCTTCGGCATCGGCTGTGAGCGCGAACATACCCTCGAAGAAATCGGCCAGGAGTTCGATGTCACTCGCGAACGGATTCGTCAAATAGAAGCCAAGGCCCTCCGCCAACTCCGCTCTCCAGAACGTGCCCGCCACCTTCGCGCGCTTCTCGCCGCACGTTGACCACTGTTCCTACACTCCATCAACTAGAGCCAAGCCCCCAACGCTTGGCTCTTTCTGTTTCTCTTCTATCTATTCCCTTCATGGGACGGGATACTGCGCTTCCGAAACACATAGCCTACATACCATTCCCCAATCAAATCACCACTTTTGGTTTGGTCATTCGATTGCCTTGTAGTAGTCAGTTAGCTCGTCAGCGCCGTGGCCGAATTATCGCTTCGGCAGTCGCTCCTGATCGGGCCTTGGGGTATGTCATGAACCATCTACGAAATTCAAAAACACTTTTCCGGCCCGCGCTCCTGCTCAGCGCGTTCAGCCTCGTCGCTCTGAACGCCTTTGGACAATTAACCAGCGGGAACCTGGTCGGTACCATCTTTGATCCCTCCGGCGCCACCGTGCCGAACGCCGCCGTAACTGTGGTCAATCAGGCCACCGGCGTTGCGAACAGAACCAATTCCAGCGGAGCCGGCGAGTACCGTTTCGGCAATCTGCCCGTCGGCGCGTATGACCTCACCGTAGAAGCTCCCGGCTTCGCAAGAGCCGCTACCAAGGGTGTTGCCGTTCAACTGAATCTCACCGGGACTTCTAACGTAACTCTTGGTGTAAACCAGGCAGCGACCACCGTCGAAGTCATTGCCGCTCCCGCTGAAATCGATACCAGCACAGCCCAGATCCAAACAACCTTCGATGCAAAACAACTGGCGGACCTTCCCTCAGCCAGTGGTGGTCAGGCGAATTCCGGGGTGATCAATCTTTCCCTGCTCTCCGCCGGAGTCACAACTAGCGGCGGTGCAGGCTACGGCGTCGGCCCCTCCGTTGGCGGCCAGCGTCCGACAAACAACAACTTCACCATCGAAGGCATCGACAACAACAGCCTCTCAGTCACCGGCCCGATTGTCACCATTCCAAATGACGCCGTGGCCGAGTTCAGCGTTCTTCAAAATCAGTTCTCTCCCGATTTCGGTCACTCCTCCGGCGGCCAGTTTAATGAGGTAGTAAAGAGCGGCAGCAACCAGATCCACGGCGCAGCCTATGAGTACTTTGAAAACCGCAACCTGAATTCGGCTGACAACCTGGACGCCGTTCAGGGCAACCCTCTGCATCCGCGCTTGGATAACAATCGCTTCGGCGGCAACTTTGGCGGCCCTATCAAGCGCAACAAGCTGTTCTTCTTCGCCGATTACGAGTACAACCCCTTCGGCCAGACCAGTTCCACCGCCTACTACGCGCCCACTCAGTCAGGCTATTCCCTTCTGGCCGGACTTCCTGGTATTAGCCAAACTAATCTGACTCAGTTCCAGAAATACCTGGGAACCGCGTCTGTTGCGGCTTCGCCGGGAAGCCTACCCCTCGGTACCGCCGTTCAAGTGGCGCCCGGCCCTGGCAGCAGCCAGGGTCTCCAAACCGGCGCATTTGCCAGCGGCGTCTGCCCAACCTGTCTCACCATTCCCTCGGGCCAAGTGTCATCTTCGCTTCCCGTCTACACCAACAGCGAATTTGCCGTCGCTTCTATCGACTACAACATCTCCGATCGCGACTCGTTGCGCGGACGCTTCGTCCTGAACCGCGTTGGAACCCTGGATAACACTGGCTTTCCCTTTACCTTCTTCGGGGTTCAGCCCACCAACTCCTATCTGGCAACCGTCTCCGAGTACCACACCTTCACGCCTGCCATCACCAACGAACTGCGCTTGGGCTACAACCGCCTGAATCAGGACTTCCCGGTGTTCGGAAATCAAACTTTCCCGGGCCTCGATCAGTTCCCCAACATTGACGTTCTGGAACTGAACGCGGCTTACGGCCCAGACCCGAATGCCCCGCAATTCACTATCCAGAACATGTATCAGATTGCGGACAATATCGCCTGGACCAAAGGCAACCACACCCTTAAGTTCGGATTCGATGGCTGGAGTTCCATCTCGCCCTCCAGCTTCACCCAGCGCTCTCGCGGTGACTACGAATGGAACTTCCTGTCCGACTATCTCTACGACTCAACGCCCGACTACATCGCCCAGCGAGGACTCGGAAACGTTATCTACTACCAGAATCAAAAGCTCCTCAGCGGTTTCGCCAACGACATCTGGAAGGTAACTCCGCATCTGACCCTCAACCTTGGAGTCCGTTATGAGTACCTCACCGTTCCCTCAGGCGAGAACAGTCAATACCTCAACGCCAGCGCCAGTGTTCCCGGTCTGATCACCTTTAAGAGTCCGACCACGCAGTCCACCAACTTCATGCCGCGCATCGGTATCGCTTATTCTCCGGGCACTAGCGGCAAGACCTCTATTCGGGCCGGCTTCGGTACCAGTTATGACGTTCTTTATAACAACCTCGGTACACTCAGTCTTCCGCCGCAGCTCAGCACCACCGTTGACGTCACAGGTACTGGTGGAGCCAGCTTTCTCGCCAACGGAGGCATCAATCCCAATACCTCAGTCGCCGTTCCTGAGGGAGCTGATGCCATCGCCCAAACCGCCGGCTTCATCCCCAATCAGAAGCGCCCCGAATCCTACAACTGGAACTTCGGTATCCAGCACGAGTTCGGCAACAACTATGTGTTTGAAAGCCGCTACGTCGGGACCCGCGGTCTCTACCTCCCCATGCAGGTTCAGCTGAATTGGCAGCCCACCGTCAACTCCTCGAACGCGCTGCCCGTCTACACCACCATGCCGAGTCAGGCGACGCTCAACTCACTTACCAGCACCTTCGCTGGCTTGAACAATGCCTTTGCCAACAACAATGGAAACGTCGTTCCTAGCTACGCCAATGCCGGCTTCCTCGGGCCCATTACGGCCTTCATGCCCGTCGGCAACTCCATCTATCACGGCTGGTCGAACATCCTGAATCGGCGCTTCTCGAATGGTCTGCAATTTCAGGGCTCTTACACCTGGAGCCACAACATCGACGACTCCACCGACGCGCTCGATTCCACCGTTCTCTCCCCGCGTCGTCCCGAGGACTCTCAGAATCTCCGTCTGGAACGCGCCTCTTCGCTACTCGATCACCGCAACCGGATCATTTTGCAGGTCCTCTACGACCTCCCCTACTTCAAGAACAGCAACTGGTTCATGAAAAACCTCGTAGGCAACTGGGAGATCGCGCCCGTCTATACCTATCAGACTGGCGAACTGGTCACCGCGCAAAGCACCGTCGATTCCAACCTGAATGGCGACAGCGCACCAGATCGCGTCATGATTAATCCCAACGGCAACAACAGCATCGGTTCCGGAGCGAGCCCCCTCCTCAACTCTGCTGGCCAAACCGTAGCCTATCTTGCCAACAATCCGAATGCGGGTTACATCGACGCCCCAAAAGGAACGCTGCCCACCGCCGGCCGCAATACCCTGAGTCTCAACCCCATCAACGACATCGATCTGACTGCCGTCAAACGAGTCGCCATCAACGAACGCTTTAAACTTGAGTTCTCCGCACGCGCCTTCAACATCTTCAACCACCCGCAATACACCGGCGGTTTCCTGAACGATGTAGCCCCGGTCCTAAACGGTGGCGCCGGCGAAACCAACGGCAACCTCCAGATACACACGCTCCTGCCCAGCTCCTCCACCTTCCAACAGTGGAGCCAAGCCTTCTCCAGCAACCCGCGGCAGATGCAACTGGCCCTCAAGCTAACCTTCTAAACGCCTCTCCATCTCCGGGGACTGTTTACCATGCAGTCTCCGGAGGTATTCTACGACTCGACCTCGCGAAGCCCGCCGATTCGCTTACCATGTGAAGAGTGGAGCAGATCACCCAATCGGAAAGCGGCGAACAACAGGAGCAAGCGGATCGAAAAGGCCCACTCGTCTTTCTCAATTCTGACGTCATCCTCTCATTCCTCCAAGGGACTCCTCAGTAGCGGAATTGTTCTCCGCGGAGGCCGAGGGGCGCATCCGTTTTGCAGTGAACCCAATTGTCCTTCAGGAAGTCCTTCTGACGGCAAAACTGGGCGGACACCCTGATTTCGAGCGGACTATTAGGGAGCACTTTCGAGTACTCCCGATCGACTTCGCAAAAGCAAAGGCGTTGCTCCCAGCATTTCGAATTCTGAGGAATCGGGCAATACATTCGAACGACATTCTCATCCTGAGCAGCGCGGAAGAATGCGATTTCCTTGTCACCAAGGACTTGGCCTTTATGGGAGTTTCGAGAAATGACAAGCCGAAAATTCTGACTCCCGAAGCATTCGCGAAACATCTTCGAGCCGCTTAGTGCGGGTGTATTTCGACACTGGCGTTTTCGTAGATCTAAGTGCGCGCGGATCAAACGCCAAGCTGAGGTCCTCCGAGCGCCGCGGAAGAGCACCCGGAGATCTTGCACTCGATGCGGAACGACTCTTCGAAAGAGTTTCTCGCAAGTATGTTGGCGGAACATCGTGTTTGACGTACTACGAGGTTGAAGAGGCGCTCTACCAGTTACTTGCCCAGTCCCCTAAGGGCGTTTCTCAAGCGGGCGCACTGCTTGTACCAGCCGCACGTTCAATCACCATGCGGGTACAAATGGTGATCGACTTTTTTAAGATCTCTGTGCTCGACCTCACGCCTGATACCGTGCGCCTCCAACTTCAAACAGCTCGAATTGCAGACGCGAGGCGTTCGAGCTGCGGACGCCCTCCACTTTGCTAGCGCTATAGCCTTTGAGGCTGATCTATTCGTTTCAACCGATCAAGCGTTGTTGGCCTTTGATGACGTCCTGGCGAACAAGCGTGGCTCGAAAATATGTTGTTGTGACACAGATCGGGCTCTCACGTTCCTAGACTCCCGTAAGTAACTCGTTCTCGGCCGTTAATCACCCGAATATCTGCTTTCTCACAAATGGGGATCTCAGCAAGTATCTCGGCGACACAAGGAACGTCGCCCATCTGCGCTGGGTCCACAGTGAAACGTTCGAAGTTTTTCATTTCCGCCTCCCGCTATTGTCTCAGTTCCGCCTCCCATGCCCCTCAACCGCACCCCACCTACCGCTTACCGCGAGCATCATACTGAAAACACTTCTCCAACGGCACCCCAAGCACACCCGCCACCTTAAACGCGGTCTCAAGAGAAGGCGAATACTTATCCTGCTCAATGGCGATCACCGTTTGCCTCGTCACCCCGATTCGATCGGCTAATTCCTGCTGCGTCATCTCGCGCAGCGCCCTGAGTTCTCGAATCTGATTACGTATCGCCGGCATCACAGCGCCTTCCGGTAAGCCACAATCTGCGTCGCCGTCTTCGTGATATCCGCGATCACCAACATGC
>CBAAAA010000294.1:0-6404 GCA_964658695.1 uncultured Solirubrobacteraceae bacterium
CCAGGTGCCCGCCGATGAAACCACCGGCTCCGCAAACCACGATCTTCTTATTTGTCAACTGCATGTATTTAAAAATCCTCCAATCAATTCAGGCCGCTGGCCAGTGGGAATGTGCGCGCTTCCCACTACTGGGCGGCATTGGCGAAGTAGCCTTTTTTGTAGTACGACTTTCCTTTTGAATAAAGTCCGTACGGGGAGTGCTTCGGATCCCAGTCATTGAAGATCGTACCCATAATGCGTGTGTGATCTTCGGAGAAGCGCTTTTTGGCTGCTACCAGTTCATCGCGGGTGGTCCGCTTCGCGCGGGCGATCAGCACCACGGCATCCGCCAAACGGCCGATCACACGAGCATCCGTGATATGCAGCATTGGGGGCGTATCAATCAGGATCATTCCGTACTGGCCGCGAAACTGATTGAGGATGTCGGCCAGAAACGGCGAGTGAAGAAGGTTGGCGGCAGCGTGCGTGGTCGGTCCGCTGGTGAGAACATCCAGGCCGGGGATATTGGTCTTTTGAACCACGGATTCGGGCGAAACTCCCTCCCGAAGATTCTTCTGCAAAAGGGTGCTGAGACCGCGATCATTTGGAAGGTCGAAAACCTGGTTCAGACGCGGGCAGCGCAAGTCGGAGTCGATCACCAGAACCCTGGTCTCGATTTCTGCCAGCGCGATACCCAGATTGCTGACCACGGTGGTCTTTCCTTCTCCCGGGCTGGCGCTGCTGAACACCAGTACGCGAGGCCGGTTCCCGTTTCCAGAGAACAGAATGGAGGTCAGAACGCCCCGGAAGGCTTCCGACACAATGCTCGGCTTCTGGTGCCAGGTGACCATCTCGGGCATCACTTTATTGCGCCCCGGATTCTGAAAGACGAGCGTCTTGCCGTCCGCTCCGGAAGAACTGGGCGGCGCAAGGTTGCGGGCAGCAGCCCGGCGACCAGCCAGGGAACGTGGCTGGCCGAGGTAAGCGGTCGGGATGGTTCCGAGTTCCGGAAGGCTGGTCCAGAACTGTGCGTCTCCCGGATTCTGCAGCGCACGATTGGTCCGGTCACGAATCAGAACGAAGAGGATTCCGAGAAAAAATCCGGAAAAGAGTCCGAGGCCGGTGTTGACTTTGAAATCAGGACTGACAGGCTTCAGCGATGCGGTGGCGGGATCGACCACCCGCACTTTCGCCGCTCCCAGGGCCGAAGCCAGTGAGGATTGCTTCAGTTGCTGCAGCATCATGTCATACAACTGGCGATTGCTCTCCACTTCGCGCTTGAGGATGTTGTATTGCACCTCTTTCTGGTCTTGCCCGGTCACTTCTTTGGTCTGGGCCGTATAGGCTTTCGAGAGCAGGTCTTCTTTTCTGCTGGCATCCTGGTACTCGTCCTTTATGCGATCGATAATGGCCGCGCGGTCATGCTGAAACGTGTTCTGAAGCTCCGCCACCTGCGCCTGCAGCTGCTGTAGCTTGCTGTACTCGGGCGTATAGGTGACGCTGAGCTGGGCAATCTGGCGGCGCAGATCGGTGATTTTGGTCTGGGTATCGCGCAGGCCTGGATCATCCAGGACGTTCGGCAAAGAATCAGCAGGACTGGTTCGCGCCAGCTCATACCGCGACTGCCTGGCAATCCGCTCGGTGGTCGCCTGGGAAAGCTCCTGTTGAATCTGTTGCAGCTTCTGGTTGGAGACGTTGGTGGTCTGCGAGTTATCGGTAAACAGCATGCCGGAATTGCTGGCGTACTCCTGCAGCGCGTTTTCCGACTGCTGCAGGCTCTTACGGGTATCGTTGATTTCACGGCTCAGATATTCGCCCGTGCGTTGCGCCACTTTCCAGCGATTCTCAAGGCTCTCGGTCACGAACTCATTGGCGAGAGTATCGGCATAGTCCAAAGCCAGCTGGCGGTCTGTGGATTGCACCAGCACCTCAATGATTCTGGTGCGAGGCGTGGCCCGGACTTTGATCCCTCTGGCGGCGCCGACCAGCAGCTTTTCCCGTTCGTTCAGAGGCGCCGGCGCCGGTAGATGCAAAACCCCCCGCCATCCGCTGGCGCGCCCTGGAACGTAACGCTGGATCGGCGTCCCGCCATGCAGTTTCGCCAGGATGCGGTCCTGCAGATCCTCGCTTTCGAGAAACTTGGATTGCGTTTGCAGCTCCGAAGCATCGCCGCCCGACTCAGAATTGCTGTTGACCGGGCTGTTCTGCTTCATATTCATGAAGTCTTCGTTCAAGCTGAGAATTTCAAAGGAGGTGCGGGCCTGATACACCGGGGTCATGGGAATGCCCACCAGAATGCCAAGCGCTGCTCCGGTGATGGCAAAGAGAGCAATGATCCATTTGTGACGCCGGATGATGTGCCAGTACTCCACCAGCTCGCCGCCGGTGGCGTTCTCCTGGGAGGCGGGGGGTTCCGAGTAGTTGTGAGGAGGCCCGAAGTCAAAGCCGCGGGGCGCCGGGGAATGAGTCCCGGCCGGATAGGAGATTACAGAAGGCATAGGATTGGGCTCGAAATCGCGGGGGAAGTTTTGCATGGCTTTACATCTTGCCGTAGATAACCAATCCGGTCGTGATCTGAACGGCGGCGTCTAGAGTTCGTTTGGCGATCGTTTTTGAGGCGCTGGTGGGGACAAATAAAATGTCGTCCGCCCGCAGGGCTACATCGGGCGCCTTCCCCGCCATCAGCTGTTTCAGATTGATGGGGATTTCCGCGCGGTTCGGACTTCCTGGAACACTACGCAGAATGCGCGCGTTGGAAGGGGCAGCCAAAGGAGCGAATCCCTCCGCGAGGGAAACCACCTGCAGGCTGGAGAGCGTGTCATGTTCTCCCAGCAGAAACCCTCCGGGACGGATGACGGAACCAACTGCGTAGACCACCTGGCCCTTCGGCACGGAAATGACATCGTCCGGCATGATGACGATGTTTTCCGAAGGGTCGGAGGCATCCATGGTGCTTTTGACTTTCACCGCCGCGATGCTGAACTGCCCGGTGGAATCGGTTTTCGCATCGGGCAGTGGGATCGTCCCCCAGCGCACATTCCGGGTGATGTTGATGGTGCTGCCGGCGTCTGTCCGCAGACCGCCGCTCATGGACAACACTTCAAACAGCGTTTTATGGCCTTGCAGTTGATGCACGCCCGGCGCATTCACAGCTCCGATCACTGAGATCGACTGACTGTGATACTCCGAAATGCTGGCCACCACATCCGGCTCTTTCACATACTTCTTGAGGCGTTCTTTGGTCTGCTGTTCAAACTGATCCACTGTCAGTCCAGCCACGTGAAAGCGTCCGGCCAGCGGCAGATTGATGTCACCGTGCATATCAACGCTGAACGTCTGATCGGTAAAATCCTCCAAGTCCCGCACCAGCAGGCTGAGCCGGTCCCCCGGTCCCAGAACGTAGTTGGCGATATCGACCCCGCCCGTTATCTGGTCCTGTGCCGGATTCGCGCCACCCGAGCCAGCAGCGCTTTGTCCGGTAACCGTTCCGTCTATCGGGGCAACCCGGTTGTTAGTGCCGCTGCCCGTGGGGACGCGCGAGTCGGACCTGCCATTGGCGGGCGATACCTGAGACGGGGAGGGCTGTTGCGCTACCGCCAGAGTGGCGGCGGCGAAGGCTAGAGCGGCGGTTGTCAGCGCGCTAAGGAGAAACCGAACGTTATGCTTCATTTCTGTGGGCCTTACTTCTGTTGCGCTGTATCCAGCGTGGAGAGTTTGGAGGAAAAATCGACTGGCAACGACATGCCATGGCGGTCAAGACGCTTGAGTTCCAGAAACAGCATATGAACCCGGGCCTCAAGCTCGGCCACGCGGGATTCAATGGCTTCGTTCGGCGCGCGCGCCGGTTCCTGCAGCAGCATATTGATTGCCGCCCGCGCCATTTCGGAAACGCTCTTGATTCCGTGGGTAAAACAGACCCGACGGAACTTTTCATACTCGTCCTGGGTCAGACGGAAACTGATCATTCTGCTTCTGGATTCTATAGACATGAGGAGGGGCCGCCCATCAACGGACGGCACAGAGGACGCTGCAGAGTCCGGCGGTTTTCATTTCCGCGGCGGTCAAAACTGTTTCTGGGGTGTGCCACGGCTACGGAGGGGAGCACTTGTGACTGGGTTGCCGGTGTTACTAACGGGCCAATTTCTTAAATAAACAATCTGAAACAAAATTCAGAATTCTTAAAATACTGTTACAGAGCATCTTCCGTCCCTTCAGTCCCATTTATCAAAAACCACGATAAATTGGCCGACTGGGAACTCGACCTTAGAACTACCCGTCGAGAGGGAATACATTTGTCATACCACGTTTACTTCCCGGATTGAAAGAGAACTTTAGCCCCAAGCGGTTTTAGAGAGTACTAGGTCCTCCAGCAAAGCCTTGAGTAGAAACGCTTTCTTTTGCTGGCATCACGCTTAAAGAATTCGCAGAAATATTTTCTATGGAGCCGATAATTCGAGCCGGAACTCCTGTTATTCAGAAGACGAACGTTAGGTTGAAAACATTGGATCCTGCAACGGATCCACACATCCGACCTGGACAGTCCCGCGCGTCAGAGCGCTGTCAGACAAACCGCACTCTTGTCAGACGGATTTTCGGGTCAATTGGTTTAACACGGATCAGGTTAGACTAGGCGTGCCCCACAAGGAAAAACTCTAAAGAATGAACGTCCTGGTGTTGAATGCCGGTAGTTCCAGCCTGAAATTCCAGATTTTGGCTACTGACCCGGAGCGCATCAAAGAGAATCGCGATGAACGCTTTTGCCGCGGCCAGATCGAGCGGATCGGGGGGGAGGCTATCTTCACCGCACAGGTTCGGGAGAACCCGAAGCAGAAATGGACCGCGCCGGTCCGCGACATCCCGGCGGCTCTCGATGCCCTTCTCCGGTGGCTCACCTCTGGGAAAACCGGCCTGAGCGAAATCGGAGGCTTAGGGGATATTCATGCGGTGGGCCATCGCGTCGTGCATGGCGGCGAACTGTTTACACAATCGGAAGTGATCACCGATAAAGTGCTAAATGGCATCCGGGAATGCGTGGATCTCGCTCCCCTGCACAATCCAAACAACATCAAAGGCATTGAAGCCGTGCGCCAGGTGCTGGGCGACAAAGTGCCGCAGGTCGCCGTATTCGATACCGCCTTCCACCAGTCGATGCCGGAGCATGCCTTTTTATATGCGCTCCCCTACAACCTGTATCGCACTCATCAGATCCGCCGCTATGGGTTTCATGGGACGTCTTACCGGTATGTGGCGTACCGCTATCGGATGCTGCGTAACTTGACGAGAGAGCAAACGCATATCATTGCGTTTCATCTGGGAAACGGCTGTTCCGCCGCCGCCATTCGAGCTGGACGTTCGGTGGATACGTCCATGGGCATGACCCCGCTCGAAGGTCTGGTCATGGGGACTCGCTCGGGAGACCTGGATCCAGCGATTGTGGATCTTCTTGTCGCCAAAGAAGGTTTGTCGTCCCACGAAGTCGACATGCTCCTGAATAAACAGTCCGGTTTGCTGGGCATTTCCGGACTCAGCAACGATATGCGCGAGCTGCAGGAGGAGATGGAAAAAACCGGGGACCGGCGCGCGGGCCTCGCCATCGAAGTCTTTTGTTACCGGGCGCGCAAATATATCGGTGCTTATCTGGCAGCCATGGGCGGCGCGGATGCGGTGGTGTTTACCGGCGGAATCGGCGAGAACGCTCCCGGGATCCGGGCCAGAATTTGCGCAGGAATGTCTTGGGCCGGACTGACTTTAAATGACGAAAAGAATCGGCAGGCAGCCGGCGTTGAAGAACAAATCAGCACGGACGATAGCAAGCTGGCGGCGTTTGTGATCCCGACGGACGAGGAGCTGCTGATTGCCCGGGATACGGTCCGTTGCATCGCCGGAATTCCGCATCCTTCTTAGTTGCTGGTTAAGTTAAGTTGCCCGCAACAGCGAAGGCTTCGAAAAAACCTCCGATATGTAGCAGGTGAGATGGATTCAAGGCGTCCGCATACGATCTGGACTCCGGTTCCTGGCGACTGCCTTTGCGGGCGGCTTGTTTCTGTTAGGGATGCCGGGGTTGGCTGCGGCGCAGTCCACTTGTTCGAAATTGGGCACGGTGCCGATCAATAGCGGCCAATCCATTTACCAACAGGACGAGTTCAATTCGAGTTCGACGCAGTGCGCAATAGTGAGCGGGACGGGTTTTACGCTGACGACGGCGGGTTTCAATTTGCCGACCACTGGGGCGCCAGCGGCGTATCCGTCGATCTTCCAGGGATGTCATTGGGGAACTTGTACGAGTTCGAACCCCTTTCCGATTGAGGAGAGCGATATTGCTGCTGCCAGCACCAGCGTATCGATTACGCAGCCGTCGGGCTACAACAATGACGCGGCGTATGACATCTGGTTTAACCAGACCTCGACGACATCGGGGCAGCCGG
>CBAAAA010000295.1:0-6396 GCA_964658695.1 uncultured Solirubrobacteraceae bacterium
GTCGTGGGAATGCGCGATCCGAATAGCGTAGGGAAAGGGTTGATAGCTTCTGACGACTCGATAGGCGTGAAGATTGGCGATCATGATGTTGTAAGAGTGCTCGATATCGAGCGCGTAGGCGAGGGGACTTTCTCCGCTTTCTTCTTCTGTCTGGAGCGCGTCGAGCTCCCAATTGGAAACGTTGCGCAGCATGATCTCATTGCGAACGTGATGTTCACTGGAGAGCTCGAAGACGCGGCCGGGAACGGCGGTGTCAGAGACGTAGAAGCCGGCCTGAGAAAAGGTATCGGGGGTCCAGATGTTCGCGAAAGTGCCTCCGCCGTGCATGACCCAGAGGCTGGGGTATTGAGCATCCCAGCGGCGGTGACTGTCGGGGTCGGAAGTGTGGGTGTTGTTGTAGGGGTTCAGGCGCACGCCGTCGAGTCCGTTGGTGCCGTGGCCTCCGAGGAAGCGGACGTCGTCCATTAATGAGTCCTGGCCCGCCATCCAGAGAGCGCCGACCGCGCGGCTGTTGATGCCATTTGGGAAGAGGCCGAGGCCGGTGACGATATTGTGCCCGCCTTCTGGAGTTTGCAGGAGCGCTCGAGGGGCGCCAGGCCCTTCAAAGCCCGGTGTGTGGTCGAGCAGATCGAATTGGGTTTTATCGGGATGCAAGGCAATCAGAACAGTATCGGGCCGCAGGAGGATAGTGTCACTGATGACGTAATTGCCCATTGGGACGTAGAGCACACGGTGTTCCGCCACGGCTTTCTGGATGACCGCGGTGTCGTCGGTCTTGCCGTCCCCTTTGGCTCCAAGCGATCGAAGGTTTGTCCATTCACTGACTGGCGGAGCGGCGGTGATGACATCTGACATGGCAGCGGGCGCATTTGGAAGAGAGATGGCATCGTGGCGGGTCTGTATCGTTCCGGACGCCGTCTCAGAGGGAAGGGTCAGACCGTAGGAGAGCGCCTTAACTTGATACACATCGCCGTGTGCAGACAACTTACGACCACTCTCGCGGAACTGCGCGAAGACAGGCACGTGAAGACAGATGATGTTCTCGGCATTGATCTCTGTCAGGCGGCTTTTTTCATTGCTAATGAGGAGAGCGGGCCCGCTGATGTTCTCGAAACGCGAGTCCTTGATCCACAGCTGATCGGAGTAGTCACGATCGATCGCGACAGCCGTGGGGACACTGGTGAAGCGATCGTGGATGAGCGTCAGACCGGCTTCATTTTCGCGAATTGCGGCTTCGCGCTGCCCGTCAAAGCTGGAGTCGAGCAGTGTGAACTGCCAGGCCGGCGAGGGCTTGCGCGTGAGGATTCCGTAGCGGCCGCCGTAGAAGTGCAGATCCTCGCCCTCGTTACCGATGTCGTTGAGACCGGCAAGGCCGGAGCCCATGTGGAAATCGATATGGGCGAGAAAACTATGCTGGGCTGCGTGGAAACGGATGGCCACAGCGCCGGCATTGTCTTCGCCCACTTCGAAGTCGATGTTGCTCATGGCGGAGTAGAAGGTCCCGGGGTTGGCATCGGGCATGGTGCGCGTCGGCGGGACCGGGCCGGGCGGCGATTCGGGTCCATGAAAGTTCGCGACACCCGCGGTGCCGGGAAAGGCGGCCGTGGCGGCGCTGCTACGATTGCCAGGGCGATAGCCGGCATAGAAGAACATGTCGGCGACACCTTTCTGATATCCGGGCGTACTCTTGGCTAAAACCATCACGGGGCGGACTTTGCCATAGCCGATCAAGCGGATTCCGGGCCAGACATAGACAGTGTGGGTGATTCGATAGCGGCCCTGCGGAATAAAGAGAACTCCTTCGCCGCTGGTTTCCTGAACCTTATCGACGGCCGATTGTATGGCTTCGGTGTCGTCGGTTGTGCCATCGGCGTGGACAGCGAATTGAGATGGCGTGAGATAGATGGCGAGCGGATCGTCGATCCGCCCGTTATAAACGGATGCGGAGAAGGAGGGCAAGGCGGATGACAGCAAAGCCAGCCCGAAGAAGGCGAGTTCTCTCATCAGTAGGGATTGTTTTCTGGTCAAAAAGAAAATGAGGCGCGTGAAGATTCTATATCAAGAGCGCAGGGGGCGGTGAGGGTTAAGCCAGAGGAGTTCGTTCAGGCCGCAGATCCCGCGCGGTTGGATTGGTGCGCGAAAGCATCGATTCGAAGCGGTCGCGAATGCCGCTGTCAAGTTGCGGATGAGTAAGGATCCAGAACTGATTCTCACGAATGGCCTGCAGCATTATGTCAACGATCTCTTCGGGCGGCGTACCCTCTTCGACGACATGCTTCATTGCTTCAAAAAATCCGAAGGAAGCCTGGGGATCGGCCGCGACGCCAGCGGGTTTGTTGCGAGTACTTTCGGCGAGGCGGGTTTTAGAAAATGCGGGGCACAAGACAGAGACGTGGATCTTATCAGTGGTCAACCGCAGTTCCGTGTAGAGGCATTCGGAGAGCGCAACCACGGCGTGCTTGGAGACGTTATAAGCAGACATTAGCGGCCGGGTGGTGAGTCCGGCTAGCGAGGCGGTGTTGACGATGTGAGCTTCGTGCCCGGCCTCCAGCATGCGCGGCAGGAAGGCCTGGATGCCGTG
Organism: uncultured Solirubrobacteraceae bacterium; assembly: GCA_964658695.1. Taxonomy (GTDB): domain Bacteria; phylum Acidobacteriota; class Terriglobia; order Bryobacterales; family Bryobacteraceae; genus Bog-105. The sequence continues at coordinate 2,582 of CBAAAA010000295.1, forward strand.
CAGAACGCCGAAGAAATTGACATTCAAAGCCCAATGGAAAGTAGCAAGCGGCTCCCTCCAGACCGGAGCTCCAGGGGGAAGGACGCCGGCGTTGTTGCAGAGCAGATGCACTGCTCCAAACTGCTTGTACGCGAGGCCGGCAAGCGCCTGGAGATCGTCGGGTTTCGACACGTCGATCCGTTCGAAGACGGTCTCGACGCCTGTGGCGCGCAGTTCTTCCACAAATTCGGAGAGCGGCTGTTCTTCAATGTCCCCGAGCACGAGCCGCATTCCTTCGGCGGCGAACCGCCGCGCCATGCACTGGCCGATGCCGCTTGCCGCCCCTGTGACGACGGCTACTCTATCCGTGAAGTCCCGCACGGGACGAGTCTACAAGACGCCCCAGAAGTCGGTTAAGCCGTTGCGGGCATCGACGCAGCACGACTGGGGGCGGGAAGCCTTCCGGCACGCGCGATCCAGCCGCCGAGGAACTTCTGTAAACCCGAGTGGAGTTGTACAAGATGGTTGTAGTGCTGGTCGAGTAAGATAATCACTTGGGCTAGAAAGCTGGATGGATCGGCGGCATTGATTGCGGCCAGCGTAGCGGGTCCGAAGTTTCCGTCGACGTCGGCTACGGAGAAGCCCAGCGCCTGTTGCGCGACCATTACAGCGGTCTTCAACCCGCAATTCACATGCATATCGAACAGTTTGCTGGCCACCTGCTGGTTGGTCAAGGCCGAGTAAGGCGCCTTGTTCCAATAGTTGGGCTGGTACCACGCGATCGCTTGTTCGACAGTGATGGAGGCGATATCCACTTCCGGCCAGTCACGCTGCAGGATCCCAAACTTTGTGGCACCGCCGGGATCAGCTGGATCGTTGGAGTACCCGCCTTCATTTGGCAGCACGTAGTTAATTGCGGGGAGATAATCAGCCATACTTTTGCCTGCTCCTTCAAGAGGCCGGCTTTCTCCTTGCACGTAGATCTCCAAGGCGGCCGACGGTCAAAATCGGGATTCTTGGAACGGTTTTGCGGGTTTCGCTATCTCATCGGTTAACATGTCAGCCAAAAGCGTGAACGGCGGTTCACGGAGATTTGCCAGTCTCGCCACGCCTCTGTTTCTTGTCGTGATTCTGGTCGGGACAGCGGGCGCGTGCCTGTCGCAAACAAGCGCAAACGGTTGCGATTCAGCTCAAACGAATGCTGCGATGCAAAGCTGCGAGGGCATTCGCTATCAAAAAGCGGAGCAGGATCTCAATGTCACGTATGCACATTTGATCAGCAAACTCGACGACACTGGAAAGGCGAAACTACGGGCAGCGCAGAACGCATGGCTGAGTTTCCGCAGGTACAACGCGGCATTCCAGGCGGATTCCGCACGCGGCGGTTCGATGGCATCGCTTATTGCACTCACGGTTTCGGCCGACATGACTGAAGCACGAACGAAGGAACTCAAAAAATCGGAGCAGCCGTGAAACCTTTATGCGGTAGGTCCCGTTGATTACTCACTCGATGGTATAAAGAGGATCGAACTCCGGGATTCCGGCATGCTGGCCGGCGATCCAGCGTAGAACATACACGACCCGGGGGTCACTGACGTTTCCGGTCAGCTTGTTGGGCAGCACTTCGAGAAGAAGATGCGCACCGGTGTCTTTGTAGTAATCGATATCGGGTTCAACATAGACGCAGTCAACGCCATCGATGATTTTGCGGTTATGTTCGTGAAAGGTCAGCTGCACGTTGGCTTCGCCGAATTGAATCTGCTTGAAGCTGCTGGTGGCGTCCCCATGCAACAACAGGTCAATCGGGGGTTCGGTTGCGAACTGGCCGAGTTGCGCAGCGGATCGAACCTCATCCACCAGTTTGGCATCGGCGTAGCCGAAGATGCGATCAGGGGCGAGTGCCGGGAGATCGAGCCGCTTGAAGTAGTCGAGAGGCGTCCCACGGGCGAGAAAGATCTGCTGCATGGCGGTGGTGATGTTGAGGAGGCAAGCGAGGCAGTCGGGATGATCTTCCATCAACTGGCCGTATGCAGTAGCGGCATCACCGGTAGCGGCGCTCGCTGAAAAGATATGCGAGAGCAGCGGCTTCTTCGCAACCACGTCCTGCCATTTCGCCTGAGCAAAGTGGAAGCTGCCTCCTTTTGCCAGCAGCATCAGGTCGAGCGCCTGCGGGACGTTCGGAGATACCTGCACCGGTTGAAAGCCAGCCTGCTGGTATCCGGAAGCGGAGGTGATGATGGAGTAATCATCGGCGAAGTTGTTGTGAAAGGGCAGCCGGAGCGTGACACGCGGACCCATGATGTCTTGGCTGAGCAAACGGTTCTGGGCGCCGTCGTAAACGGTCACGAGGATCTGCGTTTCCGGTTTAACGGGCTGGCGGGTTCCATCGTAGATAGTCAGATTCACCAGGGCGGTGCCGGGATCCACAGCGGGAGACACAGAAATTTCGCTTACCTTAGCGCGAGCAACTTGAGGGGTTGACACACAACAGCTCCTTTTGCGGCGTGAGATGCGCTAACGAGTCTATCTCAGACGGGCAGACTACGGATGATGGGGGAGGCTGACGGCATAGAGATACCACGCAGCATGAGGGAGCCACTCTTCGGTCCAACGCCAATCTTCATCCTGGCCAGTGACCGCGAAGCCTTCATTGAAGGCGATGCCATCCTCGTCCCGCTGCGCGGCTGTAATGCCGTTCAGGATAGCGCCGGGGGCATTGGTGTATTTGTAGGAGCGGAAGAACATGTAAGGGACGTTGTCATGGCCGCTGCCCATCAGCATGCAGGAATTAAATGGATTGCGTCCCAGAATCCAATGCAACTGATTCCAGGCATATTCTTCGAGCTGCGATTGGAAGGCGGGGTCGTCCGTGAATAGCGGAGCGGCCATACGGGCGGCGCTGGCCAGCGAACCAAGCCGGGCACTCTCGCCCTGCCACCAGGGCGCAGCCTCGGTGTCGTGTGGAAAGAAAAACGCCGTACAAACCGTGCCATCGCTCATGCGCACCACTTCCCGGGCATAACCGAACGGGTTGTTTACTTCGGCGGTGGTGGAGAGCTCAAATTGGAGCGAGCGCTTTACAACTTCACGAATCTGTTCTGCACAGCGGCGGAGGCGATGGAGAAGTACTCGAGGAGACTGACCACCGGCAAACCTGCGTCGGACGGATGGAAGAAGGGACGAGTGCCGCCATCGGCGCGCCAATAACCATGATGCGGTCCGGTAATGATCAAGCGCGCCATCAGGTTGGATGCGCGAGTATCGGCGGCTTTTCGGTAGCGGTCCTCGTGCGAGGCGCGATATAACTCCGTGGCGGCTAACAAGGCGCAGTAATCGTCGAGCATATTCTCCGTGCCGTCATTGAGTAACTCGGAATTGTGAATGGTGAGGAAATCGAACGCCTGCTCCGCAGTATGCAGATAGTCGGCGCGGGTAAAGTCTCCCTCTCCCGGCATGCTGCTGGCGAGTGCGAGCGAAGCAATTGCCATTCCGGCTCCAGAGCGAAAGCCGGCCTCATAGGAGTGCGGTCCGGTGGCGCTTCGAAGCTGCTCGGTGGTATCAGTTGCCTTCGTTTTGATCTGGGTGCGCCAGTTCGGATTTCCGATCACACGATCTTGCGGCAACTTCCTTCTGCCAGGACCGCTGATGCTCTCGTAAAAGGAGCCACTGGGCCTCTTGATGCGAACGAGATAGTCGACGCCGAACAGGGCCTCGTCCAGCATGCGCCGCTGGTACTCAGTGAAGTTATCCTCTTTGCGGGCTTCGAGAACGCGGTAGCTTTTGAGCAGAGTCCAGGCGACGAGCGGTACCTGCTGCGGATTGAAGTACGAAGTCAG
>CBAAAA010000296.1:0-6384 GCA_964658695.1 uncultured Solirubrobacteraceae bacterium
TGGATTACAAATGCCGCTGAAGCTGAAATTTTTCTGGTGTTTGCGACAGTGAATCCGGAGGCGGGATATAAGGGCATTACCTGTTTTCTGGTGGAACGTGCCGATTCCGGGCTCCGGGTCGGAAAGAAGGAAGACAAGCTGGGCATCCGTGCGTCTTCCACGTGCGAAGTGATGCTGGATGATTTGCAGGTGATGCCGGACCGGCTGCTGGGCGAAGAAGGGAAAGGGTACAAAATCGCGATTGAAACATTGAATGAAGGGCGAATTGGAATTGCGGCGCAGATGCTCGGCTTGGCGGAGGGTGCGCTGGCGCATTCACTGGCGTATGCCCGGAATCGTAAGCAGTTTGGCAGGCGTATCGGCGATTTCCAGGGTGTTCAGTTCGATCTGGCGGAAATGGCCACCAATATTGAGGCTGGGCGGCTGCTGGTGTACAATGCGGCGCGATTGAGGGATGCGGGGAAGCCGTTTGTAACTAAGGCGGCGATGGCGAAGTACTTTTGCTCAATGATGGCCGAGGATGTGGCTTCTAAGGCGGTCGAAGTGCTTGGCGGGGTGGGATTTACCAAGGATTATCCGGTCGAGAAACTGTTTCGGGACGCGAAAATCGGACGAATTTACGAAGGGACGAGCAATATGCAGCGGATGACCATCGCCAAGGCGCTGCTGGACAGTTCGCCGTAACTTATCTGCCAATCGTGCGCGTCACAGTAGACAATAGAACAAGATGTTCAGACGCCGTAGTGTTCTCCTCCTGTGCCTGGTTCCGGTTGCGGCGATGGCTTTCGGCATCGATAAGAAGCCAGACCCGTCGTCAGCCGATATTCAAGACATTATCAAGAAATTTACACAGAAAGAGACGGATTTTACCAGTGCCCGGGATAGTTATACCTTTCGCCAGACCAGCAAAATCGTAGAGACAGAGCCGGCCGGCGGTGCCTACGAGATGGTCGAGGAGGTAGGTTTCGATGACCGGGGCCGCCGCACTTCGCACGTGACGCATGCGCCCGTAACCAGCCTGCAGAACATCTTGATGACCCAGGAAGACGAGCAGGATTTGCGCAACGTGATGCCGTTCGTGATGACGAATGACACGCTGCCGGAGTACGAGGTCAATTACGTCGGGCGCGAACAGGTGGACGAAATCTCGTGCTACGTGTTCGCAGTGAAACCCAAGGTGCTGACGAAAGATCGCAAACGCTATTTTGACGGGCAAATCTGGGTGGACGATCAGGATCTGCAGATTGTGAAGACTTTCGGGCGCTCGGCCGGTTATTTACGACACAACGAGGACCAGCAGTTTCCGAAATTTGAGACGTATCGGGAACAAATCGACGGGAAGTACTGGTTTCCGGTCTACACGCACGCCGATGATACATTGAACTTCAAGGACGGGCAGGCGCAGCGGATCAAAGTGACCGTGAAGTACGACCACTATAAGAAGTACGAATTCAAGTCGCAGTCTACGATTACTTATGGGACGGTGGGTTCGGGAGACTCCGGTCAAGGTCAGCCTGCGAATCCTCCGGCGAACCCGGCGCCACATCAGTAGCTAATGATTTTCCGTAGGACACGAAAAGTTCACGAGATACTGATCAGCCTGAGCCTGTTGGCGGTGTGGGCCGGGCCTTCGGCGCGTGCTGCCGACGCTCCGGTGATCCATCTCCGGAACTTCGGCCAGGTAAATGATCATGTTTACCGTGGCGGCGAACCGACCGAAGAGGGCCTGCGGGAACTGGGCGCCGCTCATGTGGTGCTCGACATTGACCTTCGGGAGTCGGGAGTCGCCACAGAAACCGAACGCCGTATCGCGACCGGCCTCGGCATGCAGTATGTCAATGTCCCCTTGCCGCAACTGTCTGCGCCGAACGTTGATCAGGTAAAGCGGGTGCTGTCCCTGATGGCTGCGGATGATGCAGGCAAGATCTTTGTGCACTGCAGACGGGGAAAAGATCGTACGGGAACCATAGTGGCCTGTTATCGCATCCAGCATGACGGGTGGGACAGCGGACGGGCTATCGAAGAGGCCAGGAGCTATGGCATGAGCCGGACGGAGCGCGGGATGAGAGCGTTTATCCTGCACTTCAAACCACTGGAATTACTTCCGGCCGTACCGGTTTCTCGATAGCGCCGCTGAGGATTAAATCCTTTGCGCTCACCTACTTGTTGCGACCATCTGGCCTTTCCGCCTACATCGAAAATGTCAGTTTGTGGTTAAATAAAAACGTCTTGTTCCATGGCTGACACTAACCCGCTTCGCGATCGTCGACGCCGCACTCTGGACCGGCATTTCCGTGAGGCGAAACTCCTTTTAGACGGCGCTTTGCATACCGATCGGCCGATGATGGCGCACATCATCCCGATCCGGCGATGCAATCTCTCCTGCACGTATTGCAACGAATACGATAACTTCTCAAAGCCGGTGGCGCTGGACAAAATGTTGCGACGCCTGGAACTGCTCGGACGATTGAAGACCGGGGTTATTACCTTAAGCGGCGGCGAGCCGTTGCTGCATCCTGAACTGGACGACATCATTCGCGGGATCCGGCGGCATGCCACGCTCGCAGGCCTGATTACCAATGGCTATCTGTTAACGGCAGAGCGCATTCAGCGGTTGAACGATTCCGGGCTCGACTACTTGCAAATCAGTATCGACAACGTGATGCCGGATGAGGTGTCGAAGAAGAGTTTGAAGGTGCTGGACAAGAAGCTGCAGCTGCTGGCTGAGAACGCGCACTTTCACGTCAACATAAACTCGGTACTGGGTGGCGGGATCAGCACTCCCGAAGACGCCCTGACGGTGGGCAGGCGCGCAATGGAACTCGGCTTTACGTCGACGGTCGGCATTATTCATGATGGCGATGGTCAACTGCGGCCTTTGGCGGCTCGCGAGCGGGAAGTTTTTCTTGAGATGAAGGGATTCGAGAAGAAGCACTTCTCGAGGATGAACTACTTCCAGGAAAACATTGCGAATGGCAAGCCGAGTGACTGGCGCTGCCGGGCGGGCTCCCGATACCTGTACATCTGCGAGGATGGGCTGGTGCACTACTGCTCGCAGCAGCGGGGTTTCCCCGCAAAGCCGCTCGAAGATTACACGGTCGAGGATATACGCCGCGAGTACATCACACAGAAGTCTTGCGCTCCCATGTGCACGATCTCGTGCGTTCATCAGATTTCCTACTTTGACTTTTTCCGCGGCAAACAGACGCGCACGGTGGAGCCGGTTCCACAGGACGAGCTTGTCACGATAAAAGCTGCTGGAGCTTAACGGCCCCGGCCCATGCACCACACCGGGATTGTTGCAGATCCACTCTCGAAGAGTCACGACCCTGGGCCCGGACATCCGGAACGGCCTGAGCGCTTCTCCGCTGTTGTGAACCGGCTGGAGGCGAGCGGAATCTACCGTGACCTGGTGCCGCTGCCTCACCATGCCGCTACCGACGACGAACTGGCGCTGGTTCACAGCCGCAAGTACATCAGCCTGGTGGAACGCGAGGTCCAGGCAGGGAACGTTCAAATCAGCACTGGCGATACAAACCTTTCTTCCGGCTCACTGGCGTCGGCCAGGATCGCCGCCGGGGCCGTCATCAGCGCTGTGGACGCGGTTTTTACACGGTCGGTTCTCAATGCTTTCTGCGTCGTGCGGCCTCCAGGACATCATGCCAATGCCGACCGCGGAATGGGTTTCTGCCTGTTCAACAACGTGGCCTTGGGCGCACGATACGCGCAGCAGGCATTCGATGCGGAACGCATTCTGATTGCAGACTGGGACGTGCATCACGGGAATGGTACCCAGGACATCTTTTACCGGGATGGATCGGTGTTATTCTTCAGCACACATCAAGCTCCCTGGTACCCAGGCACAGGCTCCAAAGAGGAGCGGGGGGAAGGCGCGGGCGAAGGCCTGACGATCAACTGCCCGTTCCCTCCCCGCTCCGGTCGAAAAGAGATTCTGAGCGCGTTTCAACAGATCCTGCTGCCTGCGGCGGATCACTTTCAACCGGATCTCATTTTGATTTCTGCCGGGTTCGACTCGCGAGTTGGAGACCCATTGGGACAGTTCGCTTTGACCGATGTTGATTTTGCCGATCTCACCATCCTCATGGCTGAAATTGCAGCGAAGTATTGTGATAGCAGGTTGGTGTCGGTGCTGGAGGGCGGCTATAACCTGGAAGGGTTGGCGCGGGCTTCAGAGGCACACGTCAGAGCTCTTCTTGGGAACTGACATTTCTACTCCTCCATAATTCAGGCACTTGTAATCGAAACGTTACTTGCCTGAGTTACCGCTGGGATGCGCGGGATCCTTTCACGAGTGTCAACCCGTCGGAGGTTCGCAACCCAGTTCGGTGGCGACATCAGCGGGCCGATTGTGAAGGACAAAGGTTTCTTCTTCTTCAACACGGAAGAGCAGCTTCGAGAGTTCCCGCTGATATCGAGCATAATCAATCCTTCCCTGATCTCGGGGAGCGGAGCAAATGCGACCTGGAGGAATTGGGCGTATCGACTTTAGGAACGCCGGCGGCGACACCGGCCCAGTGGCAGGCGATCAACAGCCTGCTGCCGCGGTTCTTCACGACCCTGCCGCGAACGGCGGACCAGCAGACAGCCTTCGGCAAGATCGACTGACCTCCCACTGAAAAGAATTCGTTCAGCTTCGACTTGAACTACGTGCATTTCAACGCGCCGAATGGAATTCAGACCGGCGCGGTGGTGACGAGCGGAGCGGCTCTGACGAGTAATGGCACGGATGACGTGAACGTGCGCACGGGACGCGCGGACTGGACCTATGTGCCTGGCCGCGGTATGGTCAATGAGGCGCGCTTCGGCTGGTTTAAGGACCGGCAGGCAGACTCGCTGAACAACCATATTCTCCCCTCCACCGGGACGGTCTCGCTCAGCGTAGCGGGCCAGGCGATCCGAGCGCCTGACTACTTACCACGTATTACTCCGAGCGAAACTCGATATGAGTTCGCGGACACCTTGAGTTACACGGTTGGGAAACATAACTTCAAGTTGCGTGGATTACCTTCACACCGAGGATTACTATCGCGAGCTGAATAACGGGAATGGCAGTTACAGCTTCACAAATGCAAATGCTTTCGCGCTGGCCTACTCCTGGAGCTTGGACAACAATAAGACCGTGATCCGGTCCCGGATACGGCATTATGTATGGCCGTTGTGGAGCAGCCGCCTTGAACTCGCTGTTTACGTTGAACAACAACCACACGCAGCAGTACACGCTGCAGCCTGGCTCCCCGCTTCCAGGAGTGCCGCTGCCTGCCTTCCCAAATATCCTGACAACGACTACCGGGCTAAAAGCCTCGGGCGCAGCCAGCATCGAGTTTGCCTCGCCTGACTTACGCACGCCGTATACCGGGCAGGCGGATTTCGCGGTGGAACGCGCTGGGCGCGAACGCCAGCCTGACCCTGAATTACATGTGGGATCGGGGAGCGCGGTTCCTGACGGTGCGCGACCTGAATCAGCCGGCGATTCCTCCTGCGTCGGCCACTTACAACGTACTGAGCGGAGTGGACGGCGATGTAATTGGCGCGTACACGACACCGGTGTATCTGAGCGCGAATCGCATTAATCCACGTGTCAACCATATCTACTATCTGGATAACGGTGGCAATAATTACTACAATGGCCTGGCTGTGCAGCTGCAGCGGCGGCTGGCGCACGGCATCCAGGGCAGCCTGGCGTATACGTGGCCGCATGAGATCGACACCAACCTGGGCGGCAGCAGCAACAACGTGTACTTCAGCGGCCCGAGTTCGACGCTTTACAACGGCAATTACATGGGGGTGAAGGGAGATATCCAGCCTGGATCAGCGGCAAAGGCGCGCAATCAACTGGGTCCGGTCGCCCACCTTCTGGCATAGCTCCGGTGCGTTTGCGAAGAATGTCTTGAACGGGTGGCAACTGGCATCGATTACGACCTTTGCGACGCCGCTTCCTCGGACCGGGACAGTGAATGTGCTCAGCAGCTATCCTGGCGTCGAGAATACCGGATACATCACAGGATTCAATGGATCCAGCCAGGCGCCGTTTCTGGGCGTGAATACCTTGCGATTACCGAATGACCCCACAAGAGAAGATGCGAGGATTTCCAAGGTCTTCCCGATCACCGGGCACTTCAAAACAACCTTGCTGTTTAAGGTCTTCAATCTGACGAACACGGTTACTTACACATCGTCGATAACGACCGGCTATGACGCTTCATGGACCGGCAGCCCAGCCAGAGGCACTGGCGTCATCTATCCAGTGGCGGGTCTGAACACGCCAACTGCCTCGGCGGGATTTCCGGACGGAACCAACGCCCGGCGAGCCCAGTCAAGTCTACGGCTCGAGTTCTAACCACACAAATTCACATCAGTCAAAAG
>CBAAAA010000297.1:0-6382 GCA_964658695.1 uncultured Solirubrobacteraceae bacterium
AATCCGGTACCGGCCAGCCTGTATCCCACTAATCCGATATTCAACGCGACCACATTGCCGCCGAATTCGCTGCATCCTGACACCTACGTGCAGAACTGGAACTTCACTGTCTCCCGCCAGTTTCGATCCAACGTCCTGGACGTTTCCTACGTAGGCAACAAGGGCACTCACGTCGATACAAGCCTCAAGAACTGGAATCAACCCGACCCGGGCCCTGGTGATATTCAGTCCCGCCGTCCTTACCCTGAATATGCCCGCATCCGGCTTCAGTCTTACAGTGCCAATACCAATTACAACTCGCTGCAGGTGCATTTTGAGAGGCGCTTGACCCACGGCGTGAGCTTCACTGCCGCCTACACCTGGTCGCATGAGATCGATGACGCCTGGGAGACAACCAACAACGGCGGATGTGGCTGCCAGAATCCTCGCGATCTCAGTTCCGAACGCGCCAGCGGCGTTTATGACCAGCGTCAAAATCTGGTCATTGGCTACGTTTGGCAGATTCCGTTTGCGAAAGGACGCAACGGGCTGGTCGGCACCGTCGCGCGTGGCTGGTCTGTGGAAGGAATTCTCACCTTTGCCAGCGGCAGTCCATTCGACATCCTGGAGAGCTTCGATAGTCAGAACGATGACGGACTTTGGGAGCGGCCCAACCTGGTTGCTGGTCAGAAGCTCTCCGTCCCGAACCAGGGGCGTTCCAATTGGTTCAATACTGCTGCCTTCACGCCGAGTGTTCTGATGTATGGCAACTCCCCGCGAGATCCGATTGTAGGACCCGGTGCCGAAGCCCTCAATCTCACGCTCACAAAGACCTTTCAGATGCCATGGAGCGAAGCTCACTCGCTGGAGTTTCGTGCCGAGGCTTTCAACGCCCTGAACACGCCTCAGTTAGCGAATCCAGATCAATACCTTGGCGATACAGCCTTCGGCCAGGTCACGAGCACCAAGCTGGACAATCGGGAAATACAGCTCGCTCTCAAGTACCGATTTTGACTAGCCGTTCAGTGGGACGGCGTGTTGCGCGATGTAATCATCTAACGTATGGTCCGGGCCGATGTAGTGGAACTCTTCGGCGTATTCGAGCCCGTGTCTCGCTCCGGCGGCCCGATCCCTTGCAAGTATTCCGGTATCAATGAATTGATCGACGGTGAACCCGGGTAGCCGGAGTTTTCGTTCGGCCAGAGCGTCCCCGACATCTCGCAGCATGTGATCCATCATTGTTTTGCAGGAACGAATCGCTTCTCGTTTGGCCTCCAGCACAGGGCCAATATCGACCACATGATTGACCAGTTGTGGACCGCGGGCAAAGTAGTACTTCTCCGAAACCGAGTGCGGGGTCAGGCCGGCCGCGAAGTGTTCCGGAAGATCGAGCTTGCCACCCGCCATCCAGCAGGCCGCCTCGACTGCCTGCGCCGTCACATAGTGGTCTGGATTCTCTTCATAATGTCCCCATGGATCGTAGCTGAAAACAGTATCAATCTTCAGCAGGCGGAACAAAAAGATCAGGCGTCCGCGCAGCTCCGTTCGCGGCACATCGTCCATCCTGTGGTTGCGGTAGCTCAGATCGAAGGCGCGCTTTAGCCCGGCTGTGGCGACGAAGCGTGCGGTATCGGCCTCGTTCGCCAGAACAGTTTGACCAAGCGTGAGATTGTATGAGTCTTTCTCATCGTTACTGGTTCGGATGAAGTACCCGGTGTATCCCTCGCGAAGTAACTTTGCCAGCGTGCCTCCGGCAAAAATCGGGCCGTCGTCCAGATGCGGAGTGATCAGCGCCAGAACCTTGCCCCGATGAGGCTCCCCGGGGATCGCTCGCTCTACCGTCACCTCTGCCGGCGTGCCTGATTGAGAAGCCGCCGCGACTACCGCACTTTGCGCGAAAAACGCTCGTCTGTTCATTTCCGTGCTCCCCATCATGCCGCAAGTCGGCGGCCGAGTGCTTTGATATCCTCGTAAATTAAAGGACACAAGAGTTTCTCCCATGTCTGGACATAGTAAATGGGCCACCATCAAGCACAAGAAAGCGGCTCTGGACGCCAAGCGCGGTAAGGTTTTTACCCGGCTTATCAAGGAAATCATGATCGCCGCGCGCGGTGGGGGCGATCCCGACACTAACGCCCGTCTACGCACCGCTGTGCTTGCTGCAAAGGCAGTCAGCATGCCCGCTGACAACATCAAGCGCGCCATCATGCGCGGCACCGGCGAACTTGAGGGTGGGCAGATTGACGAGATCCTCTATGAAGGATACGGGCCCGGCGGCGCTGCTGTGCTGGTTAACGTTGCGACGGACAACCGGAACCGAAGCGTCAGCGAGATTCGCCACATTTTCTCGAAGAACGGCGGCAACCTCGGTGAACAGGGCAGCGTTTCCTGGATGTTCGAGCGCAAGAGCCAGATCATCGTCGATGCCGAAAAAGCCAGCGAAGATCAGCTGATGGCGATCGCACTCGACGCTGGGGCGGACGATATCCGCGACCAGGAGGGTGCGTGGGAGATCCTCTCCGCACCGGAAGCGCATGAAGCCGTGATGAAGGCTTTGGAGAACGCTAAGATCGAGACCGACTCGTCCGAGATTGCCATGATCCCGAAGAACACGGTGAAGCTTGAGGGCAAGCACGCGCAGGCAATGTTAAAGCTGTATGACGTGCTGGATGAGCATGATGACGTGCAGAATGTTTACGGGAACTACGAAGTAGATGAGGCAGAAGTAGAAGCACTGGCGTAGACAGTCCCGGATGCGAATCGTCGGCATAGACTGCGGAACCGAACGAACCGGATACGGGATTGTCGAAACGGATGGCCGTCGTCATCATCTTGTCACCGCAGGGGTGATTCGGACCCGCACTTCAGAACCACTGGAACGGCGTCTCAAGACGATCGCTGAAGAACTTCGTCTCCTGCTGGAGAACTTCGCGCCTGACATGTTCGCTGTGGAGGAAGTCTTTCACGCGGTAAATGCCAAGTCCGCCCTCAAACTGGCGCACGTGCGCGGAGTGGTCCTGTTGACCGCCGCCGAAGCCGGCCTTCCGGTGAATGAATATTCAGCGCTCGAAGTGAAGATGAGCGTGGTTGGGTATGGGCGCGCGGAAAAGCAGCAGGTGCAAATGATGGTGCTTTCTTTGCTCGGCGTAAGCCAGCAATTTGGCTCCTTTGACGCCACCGACGCCCTTGCTGTTGCGATCTGCCACGGCACTCGGGCTGGCTATGCAGAGCTCGCGGGAGCCCGGCAGTGAGGCTGCTGCTGGCCGGCCTGATTATGGCTGGCTTCATATGTGCTCAAAGCGTATTTGCTCAAAGCGTTCTGGCTCAAACCGCACCGCAACTTATCTTTACGAAAAGCTTTCCCGGCAGTGTACCAGCCTACGAGAGCCTCGCGATCGACAACACCGGCTGGCTCGCTTACGCCGAGTCCCCGACCGATCCGAAGCCGCTTCAGCGGGCCAAGTTGAGTGAGAGCGACGCGGCTCAGCTCTTCGAATTGGCTGGAAGGTTGAATCATTTTCAATCTCCGATCGAGTCCGGCCTCAAGGTCGCCAATACCGGCAAGAAGACCTTCCGCTATGTGGACGAATCCGGGAAGGCTTCTGAAACGACCTTCAACTACTCTCTCGATGAATCCGCCAAAGTCCTGCTCGATCGGTTGGAACAGATTGCTGCATCGGAGCGGGCTTATCTGGACCTGGACCGCAGCATTCACTTCGATCACCTTGGGGTCAATGACGCGCTCGCCGAGATTGAGGAGTTATGGCTGCGTAAGCAGCTGGCAGCGCCGGATCAATTCATTCCGCTGCTCACTCGCGTGTCTTCCCACGAAGCCTTTATGCATCTTGCCCGTGATCGCGCAGCTCGACTGAAGAGCGAGTTTCTGGAGCCACAACCCACGGCCTCTAACAAGACCAAATGACTCCCCCTTACCGCCGAGTCCTCTGGATCGTGCTCGATAGTGTCGGCATCGGCGCCATGCCAGATGCGGCGAGTTACGGCGACGAGGGCAGCGACACTTTGGGCAACATCGCGCGGCGGCGAAAGCTGTTGCTCCCGAACCTGTTGCGAATGGGTCTCGGCAACATCACGAGGCTTGAGGGTCTGCCCGCTGTCACAGCTCCTGAAGGGGAGTATGGGAAATGCGCTCTGGCGTCCCCAGGGAAAGACACCACCACCGGTCACTGGGAGATGGCGGGGATCATCCTGGAAAAGCCATTTCCTGTTTACCCTGATGGCTTCCCGCCCGAGATCCTTGAGCCCTTTGAAAAGCAGATCCAGCGCGGCATTTTGGGCAACAAGGCTGCCTCCGGAACCGAGATCATTGCGGAGCTGGGAGAGGAACATGTCCGGACCGGCAAACCGATCGTCTACACGTCGGCCGACAGCGTGTTCCAGGTTGCGGCGCATGAAGACGTGATCCCGCTGGAACAGCTATACCGAATTTGCGAAGTGGCGCGCGAGATCCTGGGTGGACCGAATGAGGTAGGGCGGGTGATCGCGCGTCCCTTCACGGGCGTAGCGGGTCATTTTTTTCGAACCGCTAACCGCAAGGACTTTGCGGTGCCGCCTCCCGAGGGAATGCTGCTCGATCAATTGGCTGCGCGCGAAGTGCCGGTTTACGCGATCGGCAAGATCTCTGACATCTTTCTGGGGCGGGGCATCAGCCGGTCTGTCAAGACCAAAGACAATATGGACGGAATGAAGAGGACCGTTGCGGCCCTTCGTGAACAGGCCGATGGTCTGGTATTTGTGAATCTGGTGGACTTCGATCAGCTGTACGGCCATCGCAATGATGTCGAAGGATACGCGGCGGCTCTCGAAGCCGTGGACCAATGGCTTCCTTCCATTCCGTTGTGCCAAGATGACTTGCTGATCTTGAATGCCGACCACGGCTGCGATCCCACAACGCCTTCCACCGATCACTCTCGCGAGTACACGCCGCTGCTGGTCTATGGTGATCACGTCGAGAAGGGATTGAACCTTGGGACTCGTTCCACGCTGGCTGATGTTGGGCAGACGGTAGCGGCAAACTTCGGCGCCGCCATCATGGAGGGGGAAAGCTTCCTATGAGGCGGAGGATCATGGCAGCGAACTGGAAGATGTACAAAACCAGCGCGCAGACAGCAGCCTACTTCGAACGCTTCAAGCCTCTGGTTGAGGATGTATCCCAGTGCGAGATTGTGATCTGTCCGACCGCGCTCAGCCTGCCAACTGCGGTGAAGCAAGCTCAAGGAACGGAGATCAGCATCGGCGGTCAGAATATGTATTGGGAGATCGAAGGAGCCTTCACAGGCGAGGTCTCCGCCGAGATGCTGAACGCCGAAGGAGCGAAGTGGGTCCTGGTCGGGCATAGCGAGCGCCGGCAACTCTTTTGCGAGAAGGACAGCGATGTGTTGAAGAAGACGCAGGCGGCCATCTACGCGCACCTCAACCCGATTGTTTGTATGGGCGAGCGCCTGGAGGAACATCAGGCGGGCAAGGCATACGACGTATTGATCCGTCAGTTTGCTTCCGGGATAGCAGGCTTAACGGAAGAACAGTTTGCAAGAATTGCCATCGCCTACGAGCCGATCTGGGCCATCGGAACCGGACAGACAGCAACTCCCGACATCGCTGCTGACGCACACCGGCACATCCGCTCGGAAGTGGAGAAGCGCTTCGGCTCGGAGGCTGCCCAGGAGGTGCGCATTCTGTATGGCGGAAGCGTCAAGCCCGACAATATTGGCGGCCTGATGGCGGAGCCGGACATCGATGGCGTACTGGTCGGTGGAGCGAGTCTGAACCCGGCATCGTTCGCCAAAATCGTGCATGGCGCCTAATCACTTTGCCCGGCCGGCTTTTCGCGAGCAGGGTTCTCTTGCACCTTTTCGCGTATGCCGGAACGGAGCGTCTTCGCCAACGAGATGCTCCCGTCGCCGTACTTGCCACGGATGTGATCGACGGACCGAAGAGCTTCGCGTAACCGGGAGGTCTTCGGTTCTTCGAACAGATTCATCTGCCCTTCGACCGTTTGGAGCGATCCGGCGTGCACGCCCAGAAGCCGGATCGGCGTCTTACGATCCCAGGCTTGCCGGAAGAGTTGCACCGCAGCTGCCGCGACTTCACGGTCCAGTTGGGTCGCGTGATCGAGCGAGCAGGCGCGCGTGATGGTCGAGAAGTCTTCGTCGCGCAGTTTTAACTGTATCGTCCTGCTGTAGAGCTGGTGTTCGCGCAGCCGCTTAGCGACCATTTCAGAGAGCTTAAACAGCGTCGTCTCCAGTTTCTCCTGGATGGCGGTATCCTCTCCGAAGGTGTGTTCGTGGCTGATGGATTTGGGCTGGTCTGTTTCGCCGACTTCGGTGTCGAACCAGCCGCCCGCGTCCTCGCCTCTGGCCTTGCCCGCTAATGCCAATCCCCATTT
>CBAAAA010000298.1:0-6381 GCA_964658695.1 uncultured Solirubrobacteraceae bacterium
GTGGAGCCCGAGGCACGGGTGGTGATAGCGACCGGGAGATCGATCAATTCGCGGCTGCCTTTGGTTTCAGCGACGTTCGATACATCGGTTTGAACGACGCTATTTTCCTGGACGTCGACAGTGGTGGCTTGGGAAGCGACTTGCAGATCGACATCGAGGCGCTTGGTTTCGCGGGCGCTCAAGTCAAAGGGATCGAAGTCCGATTTGTGAAAGCCGGCGGCGTCGATGCTGAGTTTGTAGTTACCGACATCGATGTTGACGAACTCGTAGGTTCCCTCGGCATTGGTGAGCGCTGAGTGGTTTGCACCGGTCCCTGTATTGAGGAGCGAGACAACCGCCTTGGGAACAACGCTGCCGGATGGATCTTTTACGGTGCCGAGGACTGTGCCGAAGGTGGACTGGCAGTACGCCACCACAGGCAGCGCCGCGGCCCAGAGCGCGGCGAAGAGAATACGCGAAATAAATCGCGTCCCTGCCCGCCTTGGATACATCTTCAACTCAGTACGTTCTTCGAAATCCAGAATCATACCGCACCCTCCTTCAGTTAACGAGCAATAAGAAATATTCCGAATAACCGACGTGGGTTGATCAGCAGTTTAAAATGACAATCCAGTGAACGTCAAGACCAATACGTTTGTCTTGCTCTATTAATCCTGTCCCTTACCGCACTTACGATACTTCTTAAGGGGTTTCTACAATTCCGCCGTAAGTGACGTCTGTGTTCAGGTCGTAAGTCTTTTCATACTTCAAAGTAGCTGCGTCGTAGACCTCAATCTCAAAACCGGCGCCGTAGATATAGAGCTTCTTACCGTTAGTCGAAATGCCAAGAGTGAAGCGGGTTCGGCAGGGGACCTCGGCTTTCTTGGCAACTTGATCGGTGGTGAGGTCGAAAGCCCAGAACTCGCAACTCTTGGTGCCATGAATACCCGTCACGGCAACCGTGTATGCCGACTTTTTGTCGGGCGTGACTTGAAAGCCGGCCATGCCCCGAGGCGCAGGGCCAATGGGATTGAAATCGATCTGGCGAGTACTGAGGTTGAAGCGAGCGAGCCCGAAGACTTTGCTGTGGACGATGGGATCTTCGCTGTTGAAGAGTGCCACGTGCTGCCCGGGCTCGTTCACCAGATCAAGGTCGCCGCCGAAGCCACCGCCTACCCGCACATTCTGCATACCGGCGACGTCTGGCTTGGCGAGATCGATACGGTCGATCTCCTTGAAATCGGCAGCTTGAAGAACCGCGATACTTTCTCCAAAACGATAAAGATACTTACCATCGGGCGATAACTGGAATGCCGCGCCGGCATAATCGAACTCTCGACTGGAGGCATCTGCCTCCGGGACCTCCACAGTCTTGACAATCTTCTGTTGTTCGAGGTCGATCACGGTGTACATCGGTTTGCCGACCTCGAAGTGATCGGGCTTCTGTTCAATCGCCTTGGTGACGGTGTAGAAGTACTTTCCGCTGGGATCGGGAGCGCCACCCCAGAAACGATACTGAATAGTAGGCGTGTTCAGGACGAAGTGGTTGACAACCTTGCGGGTCGCGACGTCAATCACTTCGAGACCGTTGTGGTCGATGGTACTGACGTAGATCCGCTTCCGGTCAGGAGAGAGGCGAATCGACATGGGAGTGCCGGTCTCGAGAGGGATCTTATCGACGATCTGACCCTTTCCTTCATCAAAAACGAGGACCTGGGATGGATAGGCGGGCAGATAAAGAGTGCCCGCGCTCACGACGCTCGCAAATGCAGAAAGTAAGGGTAAGAGTCGACGCATGAAATCTGTACAGAGAGTGAAAAAGTGGTCTGGCGTTCTCACAGCCGGAGTTTGCGGACAAACTCCTACGGGAAGATCAGATCGAGATTACGCCAGTCCTTAGTGGCGGCGGCGCACTTACTCGCCCAATTTGGTGAGTTATTCAGGTGATCCGGCACCTGAGCCGGCCAGTAACAACTGACAAAGCAATCGTAGATGTCACGCTCGACAGGCTGACAGAGGCCAGCAGTTCCGCCGGCGGCGTCCACTTCCCACCCAGGGGAGAACATCAGGGCACAACCAGTCGGGATATGGGGCCGGGACTGTGTAGGTCGGGCGTCCTGCAATGCCTGGATATCGTTCTTCTGGGCATCGACATACCCATCGATGCGTGCGGCCTTACGATTCAGCGGGCGCATGTGCTTCATGAGGCAGCCTTCCTTTCGACAAATTGTTGTAAGAACTCTGGATTTCGGGCGGCAATTGCACCGTATATTTCGAGACAGAGATTGGTCCACTCACGAATCCAGTCGCAGTAGTGAAGATTGGGGTGACCGGTGTCGCCATAACGGACGAAGGCTTCGTGGTGGCAGCCTCCAGCGCACAGAGGACGCGCCCAGCAGGTGTGGCAGTCGTACTTGGCGTCGATGTGCCCGCGATTTAGAAAGTCGCTCTGCTTCTGTAAGTCAATCCCGGTTGAAATGTGTCCCAGAGCATGCTGGTCGGAATCGACGAAGCGATGGCAGGGGGCGATGTCGCCGGAGGGACCGACGCCCATGAGGCCTAAGCCCGCGCCGCAAGGGTGGGATTTGTTGACACCCTGACAAAGTTCGGCCAGCGTGTCGCTGACGTTTGAGAAACCGTGAGCTTCTCCGCGTAGGGCATATTCAAGGTACTCCTGGGCCAACTGGCGAAACTGCCCGAGCACATCATTCATGCCGCTCTCGTTGATGGAGTAGAGCTGTGTGGGCGACGACGTGACCGGAGCGAAACCGACTTCGTGAAAGCCCAGATCCTGTTTCAGATGGCGGAAAATGCGGACCACGTCAGTAACTCCGGCGGTAAGCGTGACACGAGCCGTGATGGGCCGAGTGCGATGATTGGCGATCAACGCCCGCACTTTGGGAGCAATGATGTCGTAGCTGCCTTTTCCATTGGAGAAGACACGCAGCTGATCGTGCATTTCCTTCGGGCCGTCCATGCTGACGGTGACGCCAATCCGGTTTTCCGAAAGAAACTCGATGATGGTGGGAGTGAGTAAAGTGGCGTTGGTGGTGAGACTGAAGTCAACGTGACAATTCTTCTCCGTAGCTTTCTCCGTGGCATAAGTGACCACCTGTTTTAGGAGAGGAAAGTTCATCAACGTCTCGCCGCCGAAGAAGGTGATGTGAATCGACTGACGTCCTTCGGCTTGTGCCAGCAGGAAGTCTACAGAGGCTTTGGCGGTCGGCAGATCCATGAACTTGGGCTTCCCGTCCGGGGTCGCCACTTTGTCCGCGCCGAATTCATAACAGTACTGGCAAGAGAGGTTGCACTGGTTGGTGAGGTTCATCACCAATGTCTGCAAAGGGAACACCGCGGGTGGACTTTGGGGGCGTTCAGGGACCCCATTTTCCGTGGTGATCACGTTGGCGTGGAACATCTCCGATACTAAGTCTTCGGCGTCACCGTAAGTTAGCCCGCGTTCGACCAGATTAGAGATGAGTTTGTCGTGCCGAGTGCCCGCAGCTTCCAAACTATTAATTAAGTGCTCGACGGCATCATCGACCTGGAAGATAGCGCCAGCGGGGACAAGGTAAAGAAAGCGCTCGTCCGCGGCTTGAAAGGAATGAAATTCGCCTAAGCGATAGGTCTGCTCAAGAGCAGTCGTCATTGTCCCACCTCTGGTTGATCCCACTGCAAATAAGCCGGAACCGTCACGACAAGATAAGACTTTCCGATAAGCGGCCGGCCGTCTTTGCCCTTCTCATCTTTAGCTGTAGCCACAACCCAGACGTCGCCATAATTGTTGCGGCTAAACTTCCGTTTTGGATTCGGGCCATCGCTGGCGGGAACAAAAAATCCGGTGGGACTCAGTGTACCGACGAAATTCCGGTCATCGTCACCGTAGGCTGCGATGAACTCTTCGATGGACCAGGATACATCCACAGGCCCGAGTTCAACGTCATCGGCGGTGTGCAGTTTGCCATCCTCGCCGCGCTGGTAGCCGACTGCCTCAAACTGCTGGAATCCTTTGGGGTGGTGCTCGCTTCCTAATCTTGCCAGAGCCGATTCCGGGGTGACTTTGATGTAGTCGATACGATCATACACTGCGACGGCGCGTGGAAGTACGGAGCGATGGAACACGACATCACGTCTGCCGGAGAGGGCGTCAGGAGCAACGCTCAACTCCGCAATCACCTCGGTAGCGGAATGAGAAACGATCTGGTCGACGGTGACGCCGGATCCCAAGTCGAAGTCCGCGGGAGCGATCTGATCGGGAAGATTGTCGCCGAGGATGCGAACCCGTGTCTGCTTCGAGCCGGTCTTGAGGGAGGTGCGATCGATGCCGACCAGCACCGGGTCGGAAGAGGCACGCTGAAGCTTAACGTCCATGCCGAGCTCCTGATATTGACCCCAGAACCAGCGGCCTTGGGCGCTTAACTGATCGGGTGCGACCAGCATCACCTCACGCATTTCGCGGTTGAGGTCATCGGGTGAGGCGCCGGCCGCTGTTGTGCCTTGCGAATGGCCGCGCCAGGCATATCCGGTGTACACGAGACTGTGTCCGGAGCGGGTGATGGAGGAGCCGTCCTTGACGCTCTTCAACGTGACACGGGTGGTAAATTCATCGTCGGAAGAGGCGCCGGGCTCCACGACCATCTCACCGTAATACATTCCTTTGCCGGGAAGATCAGCAGAAATCAGCCAGCGCCCGGCCAGTTTCGGCGCACGCATGCGAGCACGCCAAGCTGCCCACTCAGGAGTTTGCAGCGGAGCGGACTTGCCGAGGTAATCCAGCGCCACATCGACGGGGACCACTTTGGCAGCGCCGGGAGGCGGCGGTGCTTCTCCGCCACCCTCGCCGGCGCCCAATCCAAAACGAAACGCCTCGTCGGCCTGCGGGTAAAGGGCGATGTGAAGATTCGCCAGAAGTTTCCAGTCTGCGGCCGAACGACGCCAGGACATGGGGCGGGCGAAAGCGTGACAGTTGGCACATGCCCCGCGCACGTTGTCATTGGGGATGTTGGTCTCATCAACAATACGCTTTTCGGCGTAGTACATCACGGACGCTGCTTCTTCGGGGGCGAGACCGTGGTCGGTGCTCAGGTATTTGACGATGACGCGAGCTTCCTCGGGAGTAAGCGTGACGCCGCGTAGACGGATCATGCGCTTAATGGCCTCTTCCCAACCTTCGGGAGTGGTCCGTTCCCAGGAGATGCGAAGCAAATTTCCTTTGGCGTCCTTTGTGTGGCAGCCCGAACACTTCTGGATGACCAGTTGATTGGTGACCGGAATCCCTTCCTCCGTTTGGACTTTCGCGACGTTAGGGCCGTCAGAAGAAGGCGGCGGGGACTTGGATTGCTGGGCGTGAAGGAGCAGAGGCGCAGCCAGCACCGACGCAAGCAGAAGCTTCATAGATTTCGGAGGATTGTAGCGGACCAATTGCCAACATACTAGCTTGTTTCCCCGACGATAGCCCATTCAAAAAGTCTATTGGCCTAATCAATTGCCCTGGAGACGGACTAAGGATTGCAAGAAGAAACAGATTTGCTTTGCAAGCGGACTAGTACTTTCCACTGAACTATTTGAGTAACGTTCAAACCAGATCGTTCACTATCTGCCAGCCCGATCCGTCCAGACGACACGCGGCGCAACCCGGAAGAAGGCCAGTTTGATCGAGATCATCAACACTTCTGTTGACTAGAGGCATCTTCAAACGGCTCGATGACGAGGCCTACCCGGGTTGGACCCGCGGGTGCTTGGGCGGGAGGGACTTCATAAAAGGAAGAGACTATGACATTTAAGCACTGGATGCACTGTTTGGCAGGCCCGTTGTTACTCGGCTCTGCGCTCTACGGGCAGACTACTCCGGCGGTTGGGAAACTAACCGTCGTACAACTTACTCCACGACAGATCAGAGAAGGCACGGCGCAATTAGCCGGGCCGTACGAACCCACGAAGAAGTTACGGGTGTCGTTTGGATTGCGACCGCCCAATGTGGACGCTGAGAAGGAATTTTTGGAAGAGCTGCACACCAAAGGTTCTCCTAACTTCATGAAGTTCCTGACACAGCAGGAGTGGGTTGCGCGGTTTGCGCCCGCGGCGGAAGATGAACAGGCGGTGGTGGACTGGGCGCAGAGCCAGGGATTGACGGTAACGAAGCGTTATCCGAACCGGCTGCTGGTCGACACGGAAGCGCCGGTGGCGACGATCCAGGCCGCACTGGGAATCGCGATCAATAGATACTCAATCAACGGTGCGGCGTTCTTTTCGAACGACCGTGATCCGGCGGTACCGGCGAGTCTGGCGCGCATTGTGCAGTCGGTGGGTGGCTTAAATAACATACAAGTCTTTCATCCGTCCAACCGGAACATGGTGGAGCCGGCGTTTACGGATTACACAGAAGGGGCGGCGGTGATTAAG
>CBAAAA010000299.1:0-390 GCA_964658695.1 uncultured Solirubrobacteraceae bacterium
TGAGCCGCCTAATCATTGGTACATGCATTATTTGCTAAAGAGCGAGCCGGACCAGTACTCGTTTTCCGATCTGCAGCGCGATCACGAAACCGTTTGGGACGGCGTCACAAATCCTGTGGCAGTGAAGCATCTGCGGGAGATGAAGCCGGGCGACGATCTCGTCATCTATCACACAGGGGACGAGCGTACAGCCGTCGGCACAGCCTCCGTCGTAAGCGTCGAAATAGACGGCAAGACGCCAATGGTAAAAATCAAAGCCGGGAAACCCATCTCTGAGCCCAAGACACTCGCCGGCATCAAGGCTCACAAAGCCTTCGCCGACTCACCGCTGGTCAAACAGGGCCGCCTCTCCGTGGTCCCGCTCACAACCGCACAGTTCAAATGGATCGC
>CBAAAA010000299.1:400-6310 GCA_964658695.1 uncultured Solirubrobacteraceae bacterium
ACAGAATCGACCATGCTCCCGTTAGGGACAATCGCCCCGGAGTTTCACCTTCCCGACGTCAGTACAGGAAAGCTTGTCTCGCTGGAAGACTCGGCCGGTGCGAAAGCCTTCCTGGTGATGTTCATCTGCCGTCATTGCCCGTACGTGAGGCATGTTCAGCGCGAACTGGCGCACATCGGCCGCGACTACGCGCATCAGCCCGTCCAAATCGTTGCCATCTCCTCCAATGACGCCGTCGCCTACCCCGACGATAGTCCGCACAGTCTCGCCGAAATGGTGAAGGAGCAAGACTTCACCTTCCCGCTCTGCTTCGACGAGTCGCAGCAAACCGCCACGGCGTTCACCGCGGCTTGTACCCCTGATTTCTTTGTCTTCGATGCCTCTCGGAAACTCGTTTACCGCGGTCAGCTGGACGACAGCCGCCCAAGAAATGGCAAGCCCATCACCGGCCGCGATCTCCGCGCCGCGCTCGACGCTCTCCTCGCTGGCTCTCCGGTCAATCCGGACCAGGTCCCCAGCCTCGGCTGCAACATAAAATGGAAACCCACTTAGAATCACTGTTCCCTCATCTCGAGTTTGCATATACTCAGGAACATGTTAGGTGGCATCGAAGCAGGCGGCACCAAGTTTATCTGTGGCGTCGGAACCGGTCCTGAGGATTTACAAACGGCATCCTTCCCCACTCGAACTCCCGAGGAGACCATTCCCCAAGTCCTCCAGTTTTTCCGGGAAAATGGAGGATCCACTATCCGGAGTATCGGCATCGCCTCCTTTGGCCCGGTCGATCTCGATATCAGCTCTCCGACCTACGGTCACGTCACTTCCACTCCCAAACCAGGCTGGGCTAATTTCGACTTCGTGAAGGCCATCCACCAGCCCTTAGGCGTTCCCGTTGCCTTCGACACCGATGTGAATGCCGCCATTCTCGGCGAAGTCCGTTGGGGAGCGGCGCGCGGGCTCAGCGACGCCATGTACATCACGGTCGGCACCGGCGTTGGAGGAGGAATCGTCTCCGGAGGCCGAGTCATTCACGGCCTGGTCCATCCTGAAATGGGGCACCTCCGCGTTCCACACGACCTGGCGCGAGATCCCTTTCCCGGCATCTGCCCTTACCATGGCGATTGTCTCGAAGGACTCGCCTGCGGACCTGCTATCGAAGCTCGCTGGGGCTGTTCGGCGCGCGAGCTGCCTGACAGTCATCCCGCCTGGGCCCTCGAAGCGCATTACCTTGCCCTCGCCGTACTAAACTGCACTCTGATCGCTTCACCCAAACGCATTCTTCTAGGAGGAGGCGTCATGTCCAAGGCCCATCTCTTTTCTATCATTCGCGATGAGTTTCGAAATCTGATCAACGGCTACCTCCGGCATCCATCCGTGCTTGAAGAGCTGGACAAATACATACAACCACCGCAGCTGGCGTCGCGCGCCGGGGTCCTTGGCTCCCTCGTGCTCGCCGAGCAGGCTACTGAACTCGCCGCCCCCTACACTCCCGATGTACTGATCGGGGAACGCGCGTGAAGTTATCGGCTGCGCTCCTCAAATCCACCATCGTTGCGGCACTCGGAGGCTTGCTGTTCGGGTTCGATACCGCGGTGATCGCTGGCACCACCGCCGGTCTCAGGGGAACCTTTGCCCTCTCGTCTTCCAGCCTTGGCTTCACCGTCGCCATCGCGCTCATCGGAACCATCATCGGCTCCATGTTTGCCGGACTGCCCGGTGACCGCTATGGACGCCGCGCCAGCCTTCGCGGCATGGCGATTCTCTACCTTATTTCCGCCCTCGGCTGCGCACTCGCCTGGAACTGGTATTCGCTCCTCTCCTTCCGCCTCATTGGAGGGCTCGGCATTGGCGGCTCCTCAGTTCTCGGCCCCATGTACATCGCCGAAATCTCCCCCGCCAAATGGCGCGGCCGCCTGGTGGGCTTCTTCCAATTCAACGTAGTCGCAGGTATCTTAATCGCCTATCTCTCGAATTACCTCATCAGTCTCGCTTTCGCAGGACCGTCGGAGTGGCGCTGGATGCTCGGTGTCTCCGGAATCCCCGCGCTCTTCTTTTTGCTGATGCTGTTCTTGATTCCCGAAAGCCCGCGCTGGCTGGTCCAACAGAGCAGGATCGAGGAAGCACGCCAGACGCTCCAGGCCATCGGCGAGGAGAATATTGAAAGCGAGCTCGGCAGCATTATCAAATCGATCGATGTCGAGCACGGCCACGGCCACGAGCCGCTCTTCCAATGGAAGTACCGCTTCCCCATCTTCCTCGCAGTCTCCATCGCGATGTTCAATCAGCTGTCCGGCATCAACGCAGTGCTTTATTACCTCAACGACATCTTCGCCCGCGCCGGATTCAGCAAAGTTTCTGGAGATCAGCAGGCCGTCATGATCGGCTTCACCAACCTGATCTTCACCATCATCGCCATGTCGATCATCGACCGCGTCGGCCGCAAGACCCTGCTGCTGATCGGCTCGGTGGGTTGCACCGTCTGCCTTGCGGGCGTTGCCACCGTCTTCTTCTCAGGTGCTCACGAAGGCTTGCTCGTGTGGTTCCTGATCGGCTTCATTGCCTCATTCGGGTTCTCTCAGGGAGCGGTCATCTGGGTCTTCATCAGCGAGGTCTTTCCCACGCAGGTCCGAGCCAGCGGACAGAGCCTCGGAACATTCACTCACTGGCTCGTAAACGGCATCATCTCCTGGATCTTCCCGGTAATCGCCGAGTATTCGCGCGGCGCTCCTTTCGTCTTCTTCGCCGCCATGATGGCGCTCCAGTTCGTGGTCGTGCTGATGTTCTATCCCGAAACCAAAGGAGTCTCGCTCGAAGAGATGCAGCAGAAGCTCAAAATCGCGTAGACTAGGTCGGTATTCTCAACAAATTCAAACGGGCTGGGTCAACGTGATCTGAGTGAGGGCATTCCAAAAGTGCAGGTTCTTAGCGGCACAGCGCACTTGGATGGGAGTTACTCTAAGAACTTCTCGGCGGTGAGACCCTGGCCCCAGCGCAGACTCGTCGTCTCCGGCAGACTGGTGAACGGACATTGAGCGGTTTCGAGTGTCTAAAATTTCTCGAATAGTCTCACACGCAATGCCGGCGTGAATCCGTTTCGCGTGCGCGCCGCATAGATCAGCTTGCCGCCATCGTAATAACAAATAATCAGCGCGTCGAAGTTACCGCGGCCATTTCCGACAGTGTGAGCATTGCGGCGCGGTTGGCATTAATACGCGACTCACCAGTGCTGGCCGCTTCCCGATATTGTGTTCATCCCGATTTTATGGAAAGGGTGGGATCTGCCGCGAGGGATGAGAACAAGCTGCTGCGATTTCAACCAGCATCTGACTAATACAGCGAGCAGGTCTCTAGGGCGCGACCGGGGTCGCGGGCATCGTCTGGTCAAGCTTATCGAAGAACTTCTCAGCAACCGCAGCGAGCCCGGCCTGTATCCCCTGAAACTGTTGGCCGCTCAAACCACTTCGCCTGGCTATTACTTCAGCATACCGTTTCGCGATGAATGAGTTCGCGTACGTTCGTCCGAAAGCACTGGCCTCTGTGTTCGCATCGTATTTTTCATGTGTCAGAAACTCGAAGTAGCTGTCCTCCTCGCCGGCGGCTATCTGCCCGATTTGGCGTTTCAAGGCGTCTCGCTCTTTAGATAATGCGGACGAGTTAGCAACCTGCAGGACTTTGGTGTAGTCCTGGACGATTTGCGTCTGCTGGTTCATCCAATGCGGGTTTTGTTCCATAGCGATTCGAGCATGGAGCAGTTCATGGAAAAGGGGTTCAGCCGCGGTCAAAGTAAACGCCTCGTCCGGAGAATTCGTTTGCTTGAGGAACTCCGGGTCGGACTGTAGCGGTTTTTGCCAGTTGATATCGATGAAGTGCGTGATTTGTGTGTGGCCCTTCACCTGGGTTTTCTTTTCACGTCCGGTGAGGGCTTTGGAACCACCGGGAAGCGCCTGCGCTGCAAGAATTTGTACCTTCCAGATGTGCTCCTCGCCATCCTTCGAGGGCCCTCCTTTCACCGCGGGCGGGTCGCCGCCGTTCATAGAGTCCAAAGTAATCAGTTGTGCAAGGTCGGCATTGCGTTTCTTGATCTCGGCAAGAATATGTGCGTTGTCCGTTTTGGCGGGTTTAGGCCCTTTATCCTTCCGCTGAATGGCTTTGAACGCGCCTTCGGCAGATCCGGAAAAACGCAATGCGGCATCCATCAAGTCACCGGTCCTCAGCAACTGTCCCACGGCCCGATTACCGATGGCGCGCTGCAAAGAGAAAATCAGACGTTCGGGATTTTGTATAGGAAAGCCATCAGCGCCACTTCGTGAACGGTGAGAGGAGGTGGGCACTTGAGGCGGATTTGCATGCGTTCGATCTGGCATATTTAGTCCTCTTTCGATTCCGCGCAAACTAAAAGCTATTGGAGCGGCAAGGATGTCTCGAAGAGAGTCTATCCGGATTCGGTGGTGTCAAGTTTTTTGTGTAAACGGGTTCTGCGATTCGACTGAATTAAGTCCACGTTTTCGCCTCCCCGCTGATTCCGGGATGACACCCCGCTGATCACTTACCAGCAGCACAGGAGAATACGAATGCAAAGTGACAGCATCATCGCCCCGGCGTTCTTCGGAGCTTTCGGCTTCGTCGTATACACCATCAGCAGCAAAATTCGCCGGGGACACACCGCGCGCGCCGTCGCGGACCCGCAGTCAAAGTTGTTGGACAAATGCGCCGTGAGTCAGGGTCTCGTGGCTTATATGGAAAGCGCCGCCGGACGATCAAGATCGCGTAGTTGACGGATCGAATCAGACCCCATGAAGCATGCCGTTTTCAAGTCTGGAATCGACCAGTTTCCTAGTGGCCCGCTAACCTGGGCGCAGTTTGCGGACGCTGGCGAACCTTTCGGGAGTGGTTCAGGAGGATCTGTCTCCTCCTGTTTGCTAGTCCCTGAAGAAAGTGGTCTCGGAGTGAACCGTCGCGTCGACCAGCGCGGAAGACAACATTTCTTGAACTTGCGCGATCCGCACGGGCACAAATCGTTGCGGCCCAATTTTCGACCAGCTCTGTATCGCCACGAACAACGCGCAATCCTCGCTTGACGCGTGTCTTTGGGGGATATCCTTTCCGTCGCCTGTTACTCGGCGTGAAAGGACTGGTTAGTATGGATGTTGTTTGACATAGAATCCTCCAGTCGGTCAGAGCATTTTAGCGCGGCAAGTGAATCGTTGTCTGTCGGCCAGATGTCAGACAGCACCATCTGGTTCCGTTCCACGAGCGCAAGCGGACTTCGGGGCTCAAAGGGATGAATTCTGGCAGCTACTTCGTAAACGAACGGCTTCCACGCGAGAGTTCACGCTCGCTTCAGACCTTCAGGGATTTCAGGTAAGGCACGCTCTGCGGCATCAGCGCCGGATCCTCTTCAAGCTCGACGAAGTAGTTCTTTACGCCGCCTGCTTTTGCGGCCGTAAAGACCGCCTTCCAGTTCACGACACCCTTGCCCAACGGCACCTGGCGAAAGCCAGACTTGGTGGCGGAGTCTTTCACCCAGTCCTGGCAATGCATGGAGAGGTAGCGGCCCGAGTACTTCTTGAAGTAGGTCACCGGGTCGTACCCCTGCTGCAAGGTAGAGACCTGAAACTGCAGCCTGGTGGTGACGGGATTGAGCTCGGCGATCATCATGTCATAGACCGGTTTGCCGTCGATGTGTTCAGAGACGAAGCCCTCATTGTGCAGCAATGCGACTATGCCAGCGGCGTGAGCCTTTTCGGCGAAGGCGTTGAAGGGCTCGACGTAGCGTTTCACGTCATCGACGGTCTGGGTCGTCTTCGCCTGGAACGGTCCAAGCGCTGCGATTGCCATCTGCGTCATGCCGAACTCCTTCGCATAGGCGATGCTCTCGTCCGCCTTTTGAAAGAGCTCGTTCGGCGCCCA
>CBAAAA010000300.1:0-6285 GCA_964658695.1 uncultured Solirubrobacteraceae bacterium
GCTCTGAGGAATCAGTTGCAAAAGGATCGCGCCCTAACACGGTCAGATCCGCCAATTTTCCTGGCTCGATCGACCCTTTCGATTTTTCTTCAAACGAGGCGTACGCTCCATTGATGGTGGCCACGCGCAACGCTTCGGCGACGGTAATCTTCTGCTTCGGGCCCCAAACATTTCCATGGATGTCGGTTCGAGTAACGGCGGATTGCAGGAACATCATCGGCTCGTATGGTCCCGGTGGATAATCGGACGACATCGTACACGGTATTTCTGAGTCGATAAAGGAACGCAAAGCAAACATGCGATTCAACCGCTCCTGACCATAGGCTTTCATTTTTTCGCCGTGATAGTAGACGTAGCTGGAGAAAGGTGTCGGGATGACTGCTTGCGCTTTGATGCGGCGAACCAGATCGTTGTTGATCAGAGTGCAGTGCTCAATCCGGAAGCGCGGATCCGAGCGCGGCAACTCCTGGTAGAGGCGTGCGTAGACACGGAGCACCATGTCGATGGCAGCGTCACCGTTGGCGTGCGTTGCAATCTGCCAGCCGGCGGCATACGGTTCCCTTGCATCCTGATATAGCTGCTCTTCGGTCTTCACCTGGATGCCGTAATCACCGGGCCGGCCAACATACGGCTCAGTCATCCAGGCATCCCGCTCCGAGATGGATCCGTCGGCTACCATCTTCATCGCACCGATGCGAACCCATTCATTTCCGAGGCCAGTGCGCGCGCCAGATGGCAGCATCTGATTGATCAGTGGCTGACTGATAAAGCCGTAGACGCGGACACCGAGTTCGCCTGCCGCGTGAGTGTCTTCGTAGGCGATCAGATCCCGCGGTGAGCCGTGCGGGTCGTTGACGGAAGTGATGCCGGCCTTCAGCACCTTATCGGACATCAGCTTGACGCCGGCCTGACGTTCCGCGCGCGTGCTGACGGATGGTATCTTCGCCTGAAACGGCGCGTTGGCAGTTTCCATGGCGCGCCCGGTCAGTTTGCCATCGGACCCACGCTCGAATTTACCGCCTGCCGGATCGGGTGTTTTGTCGTTAACGTCCGCCGCGTCGAGCGCCGGCCGATTGACCCATGAAGTGTGTCCGCCGCGGTGCGTAACGATGACAGGGTTGTTGGGCGCCGCCTCTGTCAAATCCTGAATCGAAAGCGGACGCCCATCGGAGGTTTTTGTGTCGTCGTATTTGAAACCGACGATCCACTCTCCTGGAGCGGCACGGAGGCTGCGAGCGTGTATTGCATCTTTGATCGTGGCGATTGAGCGCAGGTCGCAATCCACTTCCTTCAAGTGACGCAAACCGGAAGAGGCAAAGTGCAGATGCGCGTCAATGAAGCCGGGAGTAACGGTCGCGCCGCCCAGATCAACACGCCTAGTTGAGGGAGTCGCCAGGTTCTCGATTTCCCTTTTGCTATCGACAGCCAGAAAGCGGTCACCGGAAATAGCCACCGCCTCAGCGCGTGGATTCGAGGGATCCATGGTAAGGAATGTGGCGTTGAAAAGGATTTGATCGGCTCTGAGATTTGAGCCTTTAAGGGCGGCACACCCTGCCAGCATTCCAATGAACTGCCGACGATTTGAATGCACGAATGCTCCTCACCTCACGAATCTGAAGACGGGGATCAAAAGCCGACTGGCGCGAACGTTGCGGCAAGGCCATACTACAGCCACCGATACAACCTTGGTGAATATTGTGTAGGGTTACATGGGACCCGCGGACTGTCAAGCTGTTTAATCCAGACACACTGGTTCGATGCACAAAGTATTTGACAAGCGAGCGAAAAACGTCGAGACTCACAACAAAGCGATGTTCCCCTCGGCTTGCCTGCGTAAGTCAGCTTGAGGTGATTTGAGGATCGCGTTTGCGCTTGCCGGTCGCCCTGTGCGGCAACCCCAGATACGGCAACAATGTTGAGCGCTACGCCAAAGGGTTTTCAAAGTCAAAGCTTTCAATACACCATGCAGAGTCCGCGGTTGCGGAAGAGGGGTGCCATGATCCTTTGGCGTCGTTCCAAAATCCTTCGCTTTTTGGCGCCGGCCGGCCTGTGTCTGGGCGTGCCGATGATACTTGCAGCCCAATCCTCTTCCGGTAACATTGGCGGACGAGTTACGGATTCGAGCGGCGCCGTGGTGGCGACAGCCAGAGTGGAATTGACTAACAAGGAGCAGGGGACGACGGCGATATCCGCTAGCAATGGCGACGGCATGTACACATTCGCCAGCGTTCCTGCCGGACACTACACAATCGTTGTAAACAAGTCCGGATTCAAAGAGGCTCGGGTGGAAGACCTGATCATGAATGTGCAGGCCGAAGTGACCCAGAGTTTCACTCTAGAAATAGGCTCGGTCTCCGAATCGATTACAGTGGAAGCGGCCGAGCCACTGGTGAACACCGCCAATTCGACGATCAGCTCCGTGGTCACCGGAGCTCCAATCGAAAACCTGCCACTGAATGGGCGCGATACCCTGCAGCTTGCGCTGACACAGCCTGGGGTGACCCCTTCGGCACTGGGTGCGGGCCAGTTTAGCGGACTCGTCAGTATCGGCGGAGGCCGCGATAATGCCGTCACTTATCTCCTGGATGGCGGTACAAATACCTCAGTTACATATGGCACGCCAGTGGTGGATCCGAATCCAGATACGGTTGGCGAATATCGCATTCTGACCAATAACTACACTGCGGAGTTCGGGCGTAGTGGCGGTGGAGTAGTGAGTGTCATCACTAGATCCGGTACAAACGTTTTGCATGGATCAGCATACGACTATCTCCGAAATGAAGACCTTAATGCGAATACATTCTTCAACAACGAGGCCAGCCTCTCGCGTCCGATCTTAAAACGCAATCAGTTTGGGGGCACAATCGGCGGCCCGGTCATCATCCCAAGAATCCTGCACGGCAAGGACCGGGTCTTTTTCTTTTTCGGCTACCAGGGACAACGTCAAACGCAAACACAGGTCAATCCGCAGGTGACGACCTATACGCCGGCGGAACTCGGCGGCAATTTCTCGAATGCAAGTCCGGGAGTGAAGGCAAGCGTTGCCAGCTTCCCGCAGCAAACTCCCTATTTTCAGACGAATCCTCAACTTGCCGCGCAGGGCATTATCGACCCTTCGAAGATCAATCCAGTGGCGCAACGCTATATCGATGCCGGGTTAGTTCCGACCAGTCCCAGCGGCATTCTGACACCGAACGGGCCGGCCAGCGACAACCGCGATGAGTTCATCGGGAAGCTGGATTTGAATCTGACAGCCAACGACCGCATCAGCTTTACGGCGGTCTCGTTTCACAATCCGCAACTTTATCCGTTTGTAACCAGCGGCGCCCCGAACGTCGCTGGCTATCCCGGGGACAATGAGTTCACAAACATGTACGCCACGATTGGCTACACCAAGACGTTTTCTCCGACACTTATCAATGAGTTTCACTTCACAGTGCAACACGATGAGAACAAGTTGAATTTCCCCGCCGCAAAACTGCCTGGACCGGCGCAACTGGGCATCAATATCACGCCGGATTCCACTACCGGACCGACGCAGCTTTTGTTCGACCAGAGCGGCGCTGATCTTGGATTCAACATCAACGGGCCAGCGATCTATGCGGATACTACGTATGTTTACGCCGACTCTCTCTCCTGGAGCCGCGGCGCGCACCTGATCAAAATGGGCGGTTCAGCATCCGTGGTCGAAAACAATGCCTGGTTCGCATTTGCGGTAGACGGCGCATACGACTTTTACGGAAGCGGGTCCGGCAGTGACCTGGCGGATTTCCTTCTTGGGCTGCCGACCGACTATTATCAATATCCGCGCGCCAACAGCGCGGTTCGCAGCCAGCAATACGCCAGCTTCATTCAGGACGAATGGAAGGTGAAGTCAAACCTGACACTCAGTCTGGGCTTGCGATACGAATACTCAACTCCCAAGAGCGATCCTCGGGACCGTAACTACATGATCATTCCCGGGCTGCAATCGGTGAAGTTTCCGAATGCGCCGCTGGGGCTGGTTTTCCCTGGTGATCCGGGCGCCCCCTCAAATGGCGTGAACTTCCCCGACCGGAACGACTTCGCGCCGCGTTTCGGCATTGCGTGGGATCCAACGGGCAAAGGGAAGATGAGCGTCCGCGCGGGCTTCGGGGTGTTCTACGATGTTCTGCTGGCCCAGGATAATCAAAATCAGAATGGCACGCCGCCGTTCTTCTCAGCAGCTTACATTCCGTTTAGCACGCCGGGCGCAATCAGCACAAGTGTGCCGTACCTTTCCGACCCCTATGGATCGACCGGGACGACGAACCCGTTCCCATCTCATCCACCGTCCTCCGCATTGAATTTTGGCGCTGCGGGGTTCTGCCGTTTGGATCGTCGAGTGTCTTCATCGACCCGAATCTTCGCACTCCGTACATCTATCAATACAACCTGAGCGTTCAACGCGAGTTCGGCAGCGGCCTGTCCGCTCAAGTTGGTTATATGGGGAGTTCTTCCCACAAGCTGGTCGCCCAGAGAGACACCGACCCGTTTATTGTTGGCGCCGACACTCGAGTTTTGAACACCCAACCCGGGCTGCAGATTCCGGATGCTTACGGACAGATGCCGTATTCGTTTGGAAATTACTCGAGTGCGAATTACAACAGTTTGATTGCAAGCGTTACCAGGCGCACCAATGAATTCGGGAAGTTGGGGCCGGTGTTCTTCACCGCGGCCTATACGTGGTCACACAATCTGGATACTGCCGATGGCTTTGCCAGAAACAGCAATGCAGTCGGCGCGTATAACTGGAGTGAAGGGTATGGCTCCGCCGATTCCGATATTCGTCAGCGCTTCGTGCTGAGCGGCGGCTGGGATCTGCCATTTGCCAGAGTGCTGCCGCACGCCCCAAGGCGGCTCACTTCAGGATGGGAGCTATTCCCGATCTTCACTCTGCAGAGTGGTTTCCCGTACAACATCGCCGCCGGACTTTATGTCGATGGCTCGACACCTGGCCCGTCCGGGGCGGGAGATAACAATGTGGTCCGCCCTGACATCACACCTGGCTCCGCTGCTACGACAAACCCGAGTCAGGTACAGACTTACAGGGTGAACGGCACTGAGGTCACCGGCCACTTCTTCATCAATCCAAGCGGGCTGTACATTCCCGCATGCTACTCCAGTTCGGCTGCTCCCGGAACGCCGGGTGGATGCGCAAGCGCAACGTACGGGACCCTGGGAAGAAACTTCTTTCGTGGGCCGGGACTGACGAATCTGGACATCGCGCTGGAGAAGAAGACGAAGTTATACGGCGAGCATCTGGAGCTGGATTTCCGCGCCGAATTCTTTAACGTCTTCAACCACACGGAGTGGCAGACTCCAAACAGCACCGCGGTAATCACCTCGCCGCAGTTGGGTCAAATTACGTCTACCCGGGATCCACGAATCGGCCAGTTAGCGCTTCGTTTGGCGTTCTAACGCAATTCTTACCGATGGGATACGGATTGGCGCTCACGAAAATAGTAAGCGGCAATCCCAAGCCCAAGCAGCGTAAAGCCAGCGATGACGTAAGGCAGGCCGCTGGTCGCCAGAATGTAAATCCAGCCCAGAAGAGCGATGATCACCGGCAGGGGGTAGAGCGGCATGGAGAACGGGCGGGCAATGTGCTTTCGATAGCGGCGGATCATAACAACAGCCACACACTGCGCCGCGAACTGAGTAACGATTTGAATCACGATAAGAGCCTTAATCAACGATTCCAGGCTCAAGAGACAAGCGAAGGCAGCTGTGATCCCCATGAACACGACGGAAAAAGAAGGGAAGTGCCGGCGCGGGTGAACGCGTGCGAATACCGAGAAGAAATTTCCTTCGACAGCCGCCGCGTACGGCACACGCGTGTATCCGAGTAGTACACAGAACACGGACGCGAACGCCACCCAGAGCACGAGCGCGGTCATCATGGACGCTAGTCTGACACCGTAAAGCCGCTCAATGTAGGTGGAGACGATGGCCGGTGAATTCATGGCTTCGCGCCATGGCACCACGCCTATGATTGAGAGGCTCATTGCCATGTATAAGACCGCCAGAATGATGACAGACCAGAGCACCGTGCGTGGAATGTTGACGGTCGGGTTCTTGATTTCGCCGCCTATCAGGCATACGTTGAAGTAGCCGCTGTAGTCGTACATGCTGATCAGAGTCGCTGCTCCGAGACCCCCGAAAAAGGAGGAAGAAAGCGTGAACGCGCCGGCAGGAAAATCGAAGGCCCGTTTCGCGTCGAAGTGTGTGAGGCCTCCCCAGACAATGATTGCGATAGCGGCGATC
>CBAAAA010000301.1:0-6280 GCA_964658695.1 uncultured Solirubrobacteraceae bacterium
TGAGTCCTGGAATCTTAACAGGAAGCTTGGCGCCTTGCCGAGCCGGTGGGTTTACGGGAAACCACTTTAACCATTCCTCGTTCATGCCTGGAAAATCGTGCTCATCGGCGAGCACAACAGTTGCACTTACGATCTGGTCGAGTGAGCTGCCGGCTTCCTCAAGAATTGCGACGACGTTTGCAAGGCACTGTCGAGTTTGTTCTTGAATCGTAGTGCCCTTGATTGTGCCGGTTATGGGATCATGTGGTGCTGTGCCTGAAACGAATACCAAGCCAGCAGCCTTGACTGCTTGACTGTATGTCGCTGGAGGCTTTGCCGCCTTTGAAGTGAATACAATCTGTCTAGCCATTTTATTTCCTCGAGTTATGTGTGTCTGGTTCGCGACTTACTCGTTGCGCAAGGCGCGCATAGGATCGAGGCTCGCGGCGCGACGGGCGGGCAAGAAAGCTGCCACGGTGGCGGCGATTGCGAGCGCGAATGCGGCAGACACCAGCGTCGCAGGGTCATTTGCCTGTACGCCGAAAAGAAGGCTGGCGATCAGGCGTCCCAGCATCAAGGCGGCAGCTGTCCCGGCGATCGTTCCGATTGCGAGCATCAGCCATAGACCGCGCAGCACCAGCCAGAGCACGGCTTTTTTCTGTGCTCCCAGCGCCATGCGGATTCCGATCTCACTTTGTCTGCGAGCCACTGAATAGGCAGTTACGCCGTAGAGTCCCATGATGGCAAGCAGTAACGCCAACGCTCCAAAGAAACCTGAGAGTAGCGCGACTACTTCCTGTTGCCTCACCGAATCGTTTACCTGGGTTTCGAAACTGCGGAACTCAATCGAGACATCCTGATTTACTTTCGTGATGGCATCGCGAAGGTGCGGCTCCAGGCTCTCCGGGCTATTGCCGGAACGAATCTCAAAGCTTACCGCTGACCAGGGATCCGCATCCTGGCTGGCGGCGAGGAAGGCAGTCTTGAATGACGCGGCCTGGTTTAAAGAATCATATTTCGCGTCTTTGACGACTCCGATGACTTGAAAGGGATCCCGCTTGCCGGGTTCTTTCTCCATTCCGACCATTTTTCCGATCGGATTTTCTGTTCCGAAAAAGGCGCGCGCTGTTGTTTCGCTGAGAATGATCGCTTTTGGCGCGGCGAACGAATCATGCCCGGAGAAGTCGCGACCCAATAGCAGCGGCGTTCCCATGGTGCGAAAGTATCCTGGCGAGATTCTATTCAGATAGACGTCCTCATCTTCATGCGACGGCGCGCGCTTCCCTAGCGGGTAGGTCCATTGATTCCACTCGAAGTGGCTGATGGGGGTCAGGAATGAACTCGAAGCGAGTGAAACTCCCGGGACCCGCCGCAATTGTTGCAGCATTTCGGCGAATAGCGCGCTGCGGCGCTCTTTGGGAACCCCGGCGGCCAAGACATCGACATTGGCGATGAGAACGTTATGCGTGTCAAAGCCGGCGTCCACGTGCAAAAGGTGGTTCATGGTTGAAATGAATAGTCCGGCTCCCACCAAGAGGATCAGAGTCAGCGCAACCTGTCCAATGACGAGCGCGGATCCTAAATTGAAGCGCGAAAAGCCGGTCTCTGTGCCGCGAGCGCCTTCTTTCAGTGTTTGATTGGGCGATACCCGAGTCGCTTTGAGGGCCGGGGCCAGTCCAAACAGGATTCCGGTGAGTGTCGCGACCAAGAGTGTGAATGAGAGCAGGTGCGCATCAATCGACAAATCAAATTCCAGTGGGTTGCCGGTGGCTGAGAGTAAGCGGATGAGCAGGCGGCTTCCCCAGAGAGCGAACAACAAGCCGGCTATCGCGCCCAAAGCCGCCAACAGGAAACTCTCCGTCAGCAGTTGGCGGATCAAGCGAAGCCTGCCTGCGCCAATCGCCATACGCAGGGCGATATCGCGCTGTCGTGCGGCGGCGCGGGCGAGCAATAGATTGGCCACGTTCGCGCAGGCAATCAGCAGCACCAGGCCAACCAATCCCATGAGCGCGAAGAGCGCGGTTTTGTAGTTCGCGCCGGTTTCGGAAAAGCCGGTAGACGCGGGAAGCACACTCAGGCTGCCGAGGAGGCACTCCTTCTTGTCATCCGGCGCCCAGTCAGAAGTCAGCGTGGCCAGGTAAACGCTTTTCGAGATGGCCTGCATGCGGGCCCGCGCCTGCTGCAGCGATAGGCCGGGGCCTAACCGCCCAAGAATACGCAGCCACCAGGTGGTTCGGGCGTCCAACCAGCTTCCATCGGCACGCAGAATAGGATCGCACGAGATGGGTATCGCCACTCCATAACCGTGATCCAAGTCCAATCCATGAAACCAGGCTGGCGTCACTCCGATGATCTGGAAGGGGTGACGGTTGAGGTGCAGAGTCTTGCCGATCACGCGTGAATCGCCCGCGAAATGCGACTTCCAGAACGCATAGCTGATCACGGCCAGAGCGCCGGAGTTGGCTCCGCCGCGACGATCGTCCTGCTTCGTGAAGACGCGTCCGCGCAAGGCTGGAACTCCTAAGACGCGAAAGAAATCGCCACTGACCCAGATGCCCTCTACCGGGTCGCTGACTCCGCCGGAAGACAAATCGAAACGGGCCGGCGAGTACGCCAGCATGCCGGAAAAGCCAGTCTGACGATCCCGGATTTGCTCCCATAACGGATTCGTGTAGTTTGAATTCGTGCCGGTCTCAATTTGTACCAACCGCGCGGGATCTTCGACCGGCAGCGACCGGAGCATGACAGCGTTCAGGATGCTGAAGATAGCGGTGTTTGCGCCGATGCCGAGGGCGAGCGACAGAACGGCCACGGCAGTAAATCCACGGCTCGAATGGAGATCGCGGGCGGCATACCGGATGTCCTGCCAGATGGTCTCGGCAAAGGTCCAGCCCCACGCTTCGCGGCTCTTTTCCTGTAACAGGGATTCATTGCCGAAGCGCACGCGGGCAGCCCTGTCGTCGCCTGCTTCGGCGGCACGCAGATCCAAGTGCAGCCGCATTTCTTCCGCTAAGTCTTCTTCGAAACGCCTTCGGCGCAGCAAAAATTCCAGACGACGCCACAATTCACTCCACATGCCGATGATCCTCTTTCGATGTGACTTTCAAGCCGGCTGAATGACCTTCTGAATGGCTTCAGTAACGCGCCCGTAGCGGCTCAGCTCCTCCGTCAATTGCTTGCGTCCATTGACGGTGAGCCGGTAGTAGCGCGCCCTCCGGTTGCCCGCGGTTACGCCCCATTTTGCGGTGACCCAACCTTTCAGCAACATGCGCTGCAGCGCCGGGTAGAGCGACCCTTCTTCCACCTGCAAGACATCGTTGGAAATCCGCCCGATGGCGTTAGAGATCTCGTAGCCGTGCAGTTCTCCGTTACGGGCGAGTGTTTTGAGGACAAGCATGTAGAGGGTGCCGGGCGGGATTTCATCACGGTTAAAGGCGAGTGGCATAGTTAGACATACCTAGGGATACATACATAGCAAGGCTATGTCAATTATGATTCAGCTAAGTTCGGCTTGTCAACAGACCAAAGCCGACCTCGGTGTTTATGGAGGTGCTTATGATCGATAAGGCGGTCGCACTTATAATGCACAAGGAGTGACCAGGAGAAAACGATCGATGATTCGGATGCGGTTTATGGCTGCTATTGCGATCGCGGGGATGATGCTGTTGTTGCAAGTGGAGGCGGCATCACTGCCGAGCGCTAAGCCTGAGGAGGTCGGGTTTTCGAGTGAACGGCTGCGGCGGGTGCATGAGATGGTGGCGCGGCGTGTGGCGGCGAAAGAGATTTCGGGAGCGGTCACGATTGTGGCGCGGCGGGGGCGTGTGGTCGAGTATGAAGCGGCCGGGGAAGCGGACATTGATTCGAAGCGGCCGATGACGAGAGAGACGCTGTTCCGGCTGGCGTCGTCGTCGAAGCCGGTGACGGCCGTGGCGGTGCTGATGATGATGGAAGAGGGCAGGCTGAAGCTGACGGATCCGGTGTCGAAGTACATTCCGGAGTTCAAGAATGCGCGCGTGACGGTCAGCAGCGAGCGTGCCGCGCAACCGATGACGGACGGGCCGCCGCCAGCCAAGGAGACTTACTACACTGTGCCTGCCGAGCGTGAAATCACGATTATCGATCTGCTGACGCATGCCTCGGGGGTGGCCAGCGGCGGGCCGAGTAATGACGAGTTCATGAAGCTGTTTCATGCGCGCGCGCCGACCGATACTTTGGCGGATTTCCTTCCGCGAGTGGCTGCGCTGCCGCTCGATTTTCAGCCGGGGACGCGCTGGCGGTATTCCGGGCTGGCAGGGTTCGACACGCTGGGACGGATTGTGGAGATTGTTTCGGGGATGAGCTATGACCAGTTTCTACGCACGCGTTTGTTTGAGCCGCTGGGGATGAATAATACCTTCTTTACTGTGCCTAAGGAAGAGGAGGGACGCATTGCAAGCAACTATAACCACACGGAGAAGGGTTTGGAGAAGCCGGCGGTTCCACTGGTGATTGGGACTCCGGCGTATTTTTCGGGCGCGGGCGGACTGATCTCGACGGCGGAGGATTATCTGCAGTTTGCGCAGATGCTGTGCAATGGAGGAGAACTGCGGGGCAAACGCATTCTGAGTCCTTGGACGGTGGATCTGATGATGAGCAATAACGTCGGAGATCTGTTTTTAGGGCAGAGCGGACGGCCGCCGAAGGGCGTGGGTTTCGGGCTGGGTGGCGAGGTGCTGCTGAATGCGGCGGAGGCGCGGATGCGGAAACCGGACGGCAGTTATGGGTGGGATGGATATTACGGCACTTACTGGTGGGTGAACCGCAAGGAGCAGATGGTGGCGATTTACTTTGTGCAGACGGGTGGGCGGGCGCAGCAGTATGAGTTTGACAATGCGGTTTCGCAGGCGGTGGTGGAGTAGGCGGAGGACGAAAGAGGTTCTCGCGGCTGCTTGACAAGAGGAGGCGCACTTCGTAGGTTGAAGGAGATGGAAGTGCAATTCACCGCCGACCAGCAGGCTTCATTTCGGTCCTCGATACCGTTGGCAGGCTGAATAGACAGTCCGGCCAGGCGGAGAAATGGTAAGGCTTGTAAATCTGCGCGCAGGGGTACTGCCCGTCGTTCTGGCCGAGTTAACCACTACGATCGCGACCAGTCAGAACCCCCCGGTTCAAGATGTAAGCGCGGTTGCCGACGCAATCAAGCACATACAGAACGACGATCCGGATCCCGCGCCGGAGAATCGCCTGAAGTACATAGGTATCATCCAGCAAGCGCGTGCGGTTGAGGCAATTCCGGTGCTGGAAGACTACTACGAGCGAACCAAAGATCCGGTCATCAAACAAGGTATAGCGTCCGCCTTAGCGAGCCTGGGGTGACAAGAACAGTCTATTCCTGAACTACCTTGCCTTAGATGCGATTCAACGCGTTCGAAGCAATGATCTTGGCCAGGGGCCTGTGGATGCGATGTCCTACATCAATTGGATCGTAAACGCGAAGGGCGCGGAAGGAATGTCCGTTTTGGAGGAGTATTACTCCCGAACGACGGACCCGGGCATGAAAGCAGATGTGGCATCCGTACTGGTGAGAATGGGCGATAAGAATGAAGCTTACTGGAACCATTTGGTTGCGCTTGCTGAACGGGCTATCAAAAGTGAGGCGCCGAATCCTTTCAATCTCATGGCCGGCAAACAGGACGACCCTATTTCACCTGACTTCAAGATCTGGGCGAATACACATAACATTCCACTTGAAAAAGCATTGACCATGACTGACGAACTGACGCAGGATTTGGCGCCGCTGGCGAGAACGGGAGATCCGCGAGGAGTACCCCTGTTGCGTAAAGCTTTAGGTTCCCCAATAGTTTCGGTATCTGGTCTGGCGGCTGCGGGATTGGCTCAGGCGAACGATGTATCTTCTGCGCCGCTAATCGTTGACGCTTGTAAGCGCTTACCGCCGGAATGGGCTCACTTGCTGGCGGATTCCCTGCTCTTCTTTGACGATCCGCTGGCGCAACGAACGTTCCATTCCTATTTCCCCGAAGCGGATGTCGCAGAAGTCAGAGCATTTCGTGGCGGCGTGTTCGCGGGCATTCCGCAGCACTCTAAATAAAATAGCAAGGACCCGTTCCTCCCCACGAATTTGGCACAGTAGCCGCATTCCCGTAACCTCCGCGCGCGACTGACACACCTGTTTGGCACTATCGTTCGGCGCTTAGTTAGCATTCAAGGTGCTCCTGGATTGCCGGCGATCCGTCCATTGGGAGCGCCAGGGCTGGTCTTTGTTGTTCTCCGCGCCGAGACTCGCTTCCCGCGGCAAAATGTA
>CBAAAA010000302.1:0-6274 GCA_964658695.1 uncultured Solirubrobacteraceae bacterium
GTTGCGCAACTCCATAGAGCAACACTGCCGATGATCATCGCGGGCCTTGAAGCAGTGTCGGCCAAGCGCCCTGTCAGCGGCATCGATAGGGAATAGATCCAAATGAAGAGCGTGCCGGCCGCCCCGAAGACGGCGCGCGAAAGCCCAAGATCGCGCTGTAACGCGGGAAAAATAGAGAATACGGATTGCCGATCCAGGTAATTCAACGCCAGCGAAAACCAAAGCGCTATGAGGACTCGATACAGTGTTCCCCTAGGGACGGCGGCATTGTTCAAGGCCGCTCTACTCGAGTTGTAAAAGACTTAGCGTATCCCGGTTTATCATGCGCTCGATTGCATCCGGGTTGAGGCGCGGCA
This sequence comes from uncultured Solirubrobacteraceae bacterium, assembly GCA_964658695.1. Taxonomy (GTDB): domain Bacteria; phylum Acidobacteriota; class Terriglobia; order Bryobacterales; family Bryobacteraceae; genus Bog-105. The sequence continues at coordinate 357 of CBAAAA010000302.1, forward strand.
GCGCCGTACCCTCAAGCATTGCATTCAAATTTCGTATGCCGTCTATGCTCGCCTCTACGTTTGTAAAAGGATAATCCGTTCCGAAGAGAACCTTGTCCCAAACACCATATTCTTGAACCAACATCAGCGAGTGGTAAAGCTGAAAGGGCCTGTAATGCAAAGCCGAGCAGTCCGCATAAACGTTAGGATGTTTGCGGATGGTCACGATACATTCGCCTTCGTACGGATGTGACAGGTGGGCCATGATGATTTTCAGCGATGGAAATCGGATGGCCACATCGTCAAGCAGTATCGGCAGCGTGCAACTCAGCGGCGCTTGCCGTATGAAGGTTGTCCCGGTATGACACAGCACGGGCAGTCCATTCCGGTCGGCGTACTCCCAAAGAGTGTCGAATTCGCGGCTATTCGGGTAAAAACCCGCATACATGGGCATTAGTTTGATGCCCTTCAACTTCAAGTCCCGGTGGCCTTGCTCTAACTCGTCCCGCCATCCGGGCTGAGTCGGATCAAGCGAAAGAAACCCGATGAGCCGGTCCGGCTGTGTCCGAACATACCCCGCGACCTCGGTATCCGGCACCCAGAGTCCGGAGAGACGCGCTTTCCCTCCAAACACAATCGTCTTGGCGCAACCATTCGCGGTAGCCGCATACTCGTCCCACCGAACTGTAAAATCGACTTGCCTGGCGCGTTTCGCTTGCCTCGAAAACTCTTCCGTAAAGTGGTCCGGATCGCGGAAATAATGCGTGTGTACATCGACAATCATCGCCGTGGCTAATCGTAGCAAGCCTGGGCACGGCTTACTCGGCCCGCGCCGAAAGTTGTCCAGTATGCGGAACGCTTTGCGCTGCTTGGCGAACCCATCCGCGGTAGCTGCAATTGACTACCGAACTGGCTTATGCCTATCCTAAACAAATTACTCAAGGGAGGCTTTTGTGAGCGATTCTCCGAAATCGTTGGTCCCCGCACTTGAGCGCGGCCTTGCTATTCTTGAAATCCTCGCGAATTCCAGGGGAGGCCTGACTCTTTCTCAGCTGACACGCTATCTCACCCTGCCGAAAAGCTCGGTTCATTGTCTTCTCAAAACCTTCGAAGAGAACGGTTATCTCTTCAGGCATGAGTCGAGTGGAAAGTATCGCCTCACCCTGCGTGTTTCAGACCTCGCGCGCCGGGCCCTCAACGGGATCAGTCTTCGGGAACATGTCCGTCCCCACTTGCGAAGTCTTTCAGAGAAGACTGGCATCACTGTCCACCTTGGTCTTATTGACCAGGGCGCCTGCGTTCTGATCGAAAAAATCGTTCCTCCCGGTGCTTACCGTTCCGCGACTTGGGTCGGCAAACAACTGGGTGTCCACTGTACGGCGATCGGAAAAGCGCTGGCAGCTGGGTTGTCTGACCAGGAGTTTGAGCGCCTCGTCGGCGACCACGGTTTGATGCGCTACAACGACAACACTATCTGTTCTCTCCGCAAACTGAAAGAGGAACTCGCGCTTGTGCGGGAACGTGGTTATTCGCTGGACGATGAAGAAGAGGAGATCGGAGTTCGCTGTATTGGCGCCCCGGTTTTCAATTCCAAGCGTGAAGCGATAGCGGCGATTAGCATCGTCGGAACAACAACCGAGATACACGGCGAACGTTTTACCCAATTGATTTCTTCGGTCTCCGGTACCGCTCGCCGGCTCTCCGAAGAAATTACGCAAGAGGAACTCGAAACCGGAAGGGTTCTCGCCTGGGGTGTTCCGCCCCCCTCCGATCAGCTGTCTTGCCGGCTTCTTAGCGCTAGCCGTCAAAACAATTCCGCTCAGCTGTCTTTCCGAACGAGCAGCCGCGGCGTTGCCTCAAACCGGGCATAGTGGGAAGCGGACCTCAACGACACCTCTGCTCATTGCAGCGGAATCTCCTCGCCAATCACGAAGAGCGTGAACCCCTTGCTGCATTTAGCCGAATGGTAGGCCGCAATCAAGACTCCGCCGCGGTGCGCCCGCATCTTGATTGCGGGAGAAGTGTGGTCCGTGAAGTCGTGCAGGTATCCAATTACGTCACCTTGTTGCACATCCGCTCCGGGCTGCAGGGCCAGCTCCCAGATTGCGTCACACGGGCAGGGAATATAGTCGTTCAACATTGGCGCAGATACTAAACGGGGCGTCGAACTTCTCCCCGTATCGATCTTGACTGTTTCTCCTGGCAAGTTTCCGTAATGGCGAAGAACGTTGATCGTGCCATGATAGGCATGCTTTACTCCCTGGGCATTCACGCCCGCGCCATACCCGAACTCCCCTCCAATCGAGATCTTTCCTTCGTCCTCAGCGAGATCCGTCAACAAACCCGATGCCATTTGCCGCGAATAAATAAAGACAAATGGCGTATCGAATAGGAGAGCGGCTGCTAGCGTCTCCTGGTACTGAGCTGGGTCCGGAATCGGATGCAGAGAGGTACAAACTGGGAATGCGGCTTCGTTCCCGCCCGAGTGAAGATCAATGGTAATTCCGACCTTAGGGAATATACGCGAACTCACAAAATGAGCTATCCGCGAAGAGATCGTGCCGCGCGCGTTTCCGGGAAACGCACGGTTCATATTCACCTCATCCAGCGGAGACTTTCGTTGATTAGCGCGGCACGCGCTCTCGCTTAACTGCGGCGCTAGAATCACACGCCCCCGAATCTCCTCGGCAGCCAGATCCGCACAAAGGCGCTTTACCGCAATCTGTCCTTCCCATTCGTTGCCGTGCGTTCCGCCAAAGACCGCCACGCCCGGCGGAACAGAGGCGCCATCCTTCCTTGTTCCATTGATCACAGTCATTGGAACCAGAGAATAGCCCCAAGCCGAATCCAGAGGAAATGCGAGCTGGTAGTGGTGTTTACCCGGCCGTTCCAGATCAAGCTTCCCAAAATCGTGAACTAACTCGGGCATTCTCGATCTTTCGCCAGTTTGCGAACGCAGCCCATGCTTGCTCAGGAGCCCCTCTGCTTTCGGGAGAGCTCTTGCAGTTCGTAGAGCGATGCGGTACTTTGCTCCTGTCGCGGTATGGGAAAGCTGCTGAACGTGAATCGCGCAGTCTTAGCCGGCGCACCTCTCACCTGGCGAACAAACGACTCCGCCTTCCCTGTGTTTTCAGAAAAATAAAGCGGGAAGGCATCCGCCGCGCGGTAACTGAGAATCAGCGTTCGACGCCCTCGACTCGACGTGTTCGTCGCCGAAGCATGCGGAGTCAAACAGTGCATGAAAATCACAGAACCCGCCTTGGCTTCCATAGCGAAAGCCTGAGAATCATCCACCCGCTCGCTGATCGCCCCCTGAAACAAGCCTCCCCGCGTATGGTCCATTGGAGCTTGCCGGTGATGGCCGGGAAGAAGCAGCAAGCAGCCATTCTCGCGAGTGGCGTCGTCCAGATAAATCAAGACCGTAACCGATGAGTCGTTGGTCAGCGGATAGTAAGTCAAATCCTGGTGCCACTCTACAACTGAGCCTATTTCGGGCGGCTTCATGTTGATCTTGCTGTAATGAAACATCAGGTCGGTCCCGATCAACTGCTCCACGCAATCCAAGAGTTTGGCTGAGTTCGAAAGCTCTTGAAACGGCCGGTAGTAAGTACATGGTTCGTATATGCGCCGGACCAGCTTTCCATTTTCCGCCTGCTTCGGTTCCATCTCCAAGCGGCTTCGGTCATGCGCGCCCAACGTGTTTCCCCCGGAAATGATCTCGATTTCCGATCTTAAGGCGGAGACCTCAGCGGCTGTCAGGAAATCCTCGCAAAGCGTGAAGCCGTCCTTTTCGTACTGCTGGATCTTGCCCTGAGTCAGCATGGATTCTCCGGTTCAAGGATTACATAGTTAGACCTGGCAGAACTGGCGGTAATTCGTTTCGGAATCGCCAAAGTGTCCAGACTGCTGAACGCCAACGTCCATAACTTAACTAACACGGAAAGCACAAAGGCGAACTTCATTCGGCTAATAGAACAAAATCCATCGGCGAGTGGCGGCAACCCTCGCCCGTTTCCCTCTCCGCCAGTATGCTAGGTCCACGATGGTGAAACGTGCTGCAATTGCAGTCTTATCCGCTTACGTCTTATTGGCGAACAGCGGGCCGCGTGAAGACCCCATTCGGGTCAGCGCCTGGTATTGGCTGAACTCAGCACCGCGGAACGAATGGTCGACGGACTTCAAAAACATCCACCGGCTGGGGTTCACCGACGTTTCGCTCTGCTGGGGGCTCGATGCCGCTGCATGGCGTTTTCGCGTGGATGACACAAACTACGCCTTGGACTTAGCGCAAAAATCTGGCTTGGGAGCCTACCTCATCGTATGGCACCCCACCCACAACTCGCTGCCGCGCAAGCCGCGGTTCCAACAGATGGACGCCGGCGGCAACTTACGGTTCACCTTCGACACCTTCAACACCACCTGGCGCAACACACAGTGGAAGGACTACCTTCAGACCGTCGCCAAACTGTACGCGCCGCGCCACGCGTTCGCCGGTTACATCTTCGACGATACGTTCTCAATGGGCGGCATCGGAACCATCGATGGGCCATTCAGCCGGCCCGAGCAGCAGTACATCTCATACAACGACTTCGACGTGATGCTCTTTGGAAGGCAGCCGCCCAAGTCCACGTCCGATTCAGACTGGGGTGCGTGGACTTCGGCGCGTTCACAATGGTGGGCCGACTGGTCGCGTGACACAGTGCGATTCATTCGCGAGATTGACCATAACCTGAAGCACGAGATCTACGTCGAAGACAGCTCCAACACCATCTTCGGTTCGAAAGTCCGCGACAGCATCGGGCTCAACTTCGGCAGAGCAGCCGAACCATGGGACGCAGTAGGCGTCTACGCCGAGCCGGCTTGGGATGCAAGCGCGGACTCCGGCCAGAGGCAAGCAGACAAAACCCGCATGTTGCTGAGTGAAACTCGAGCCGCCATTGGACCGGAGAAAAAGATCATCTACACATTTTGGTCGGGCAACATCACCGAACTCCGGTTGCCGGGCCCGGCTAAATTCCCCACTGCTGCACAGATCCGCCAGGTCTGCGATGCGGCTCTCAGCATGGGGATCCGCCATCTCGATATGTATGGGTACCGGATTGGCGACTTTGCAGTCACCGCCCAAACCTGGCCCGAAAAGCGGCCGCCTGAAAATGGGCCGTACAGGGTCACCGGCCAGTTTCCCAAAAAGTATCTCTACGATCGCCCGGAGATTCAGGAAGAGCTTCGCCGCTACCTGATGAGCCTGAGGAATCGTTAGCGGGAAGCATGAGAAGAAATCTATTCCAGTTGTTTGCTTGCACCGTAATGGTTGTTGCGGCCTGCCATGCCGGCACGCGGGCGCAGTTATGGACACCGGATGAGAAACTCGCGAGCGCCGCGGTCACCGACGGCAACGAGCATACCTTGGAAGTGTTCTGCCAGGAAATTCATAACGCCTGTGCCATTGGTCTCCAATTTGCGAACTCGCAGTCCCTCGATCAACTGCAGGTCGATTACGCAACCCTGACGGGCCACGCCTACGAACCCGCGCTAGGAGGCCAGACCCTTCAATACTGGCTCGGCAACGGTTGGCAGGATATCCGGCCGCAAATTACCATCGACTATCGCGAGCAAGGGACCTTCGCACCGGTGGAGGGTGACGGATTCTCCCGCTGGACTTACCGGTTTCCCAAGCTGGAAACCAGTCGCATCCGCATTCTGTTGACTCAGCCCGCAAACGTCGAAGCGTGGCATCGTCTATACGCGGTCCGGGAGATCGGGGCGGCGTTCACGGGCGCCGTTCCCCATCCTGGCCAAACCCAGACATTGGGCGCGTTTGCAAGCATGCCTTCCTTTCTGAGACCGAACGAGAACCTCGCCGTCACGGAAGCAGGGGCGCATATTACCGCTGGTCAGATTGCTGAAGTTCGCTGGCAGCGAAAGATGGAAGTCGACAC
>CBAAAA010000303.1:0-5831 GCA_964658695.1 uncultured Solirubrobacteraceae bacterium
AAAGACGGCGATTCGGCGGATGTGCCGATTGCGCTCATAGGTGGACTACTGCTGGTGGCGTTTGTGATCTCCCGCCGCGCTGCCGTGTCCTTCCTGTCGACCGATGGCAGCCTCCTGCAAACCGTTTTCGGAAGCCCGTCAGAAGCAGTGGCAGTGAGAGCCGCCACCCGATCCGCAATGGAGAAGATGACCGACGAAAACGAGTCCGAATCGCTGGCCTCGTGAACCGTCAGTAAGCGACAGGAGCAGCCGCACCGCGCCAAGGCTGCGCCTCTTTCCCGTCCGGATGTTTAGTTAACGTGTTGTCAACAGCGGCATATCCAAGCCCAATCACGCACACAAACATCATCAGTACTTCGCTGTCGCCCAGGTTGTACTCAAACAGCCCGCCGGCAAGAATGCCAAGCGTGACGGCAACGGTTCCATGTAACACGAACAACTCCGTCGATGGTCTGGTCGCCTTTCTCAGTGCGCGAAAACAGTCCCACAGTGTCAGGCCGATGAACCACATCATGAACAGCATCCCGGGTACCCCGCGCTCCGCCGCATACTGTACGTAAATGTTGTGCAGATGTCCGTAGTAACCGGTCGGAAGAGGCCGGATGATATCTGCCGGGACATACGAATCGAACTGCCGCCCGATCTCTTCCGGTCCTATTCCGAACCACGGATGAGCTTTGATCATCTGAACGCCGGTTCGGAACGTTACAACGCGGTGACGATTGGAATCCGTGTCGCCATGCGGCTGAACCAGCGACATCAGCCTTTCCCGAGTGCTGTGCGGGGCAACGGCAAAGGCCAGGGCAGCTAGGATCGGAGCGAGCACGATCATCTTCGGACGCCAGAACCAGACGAGATACAAAATCGAGGGAAGGGCTGCGATCCAGATACTACGGGTCCAGCCTAGTACGATGGCTGCCGACAGAACGGATCCACTTGCGAGATAGATCCAGGCAGAGAAGCGGCGCGTTGCGAAAAACCAGTGAGCGAGCAGCAGTGACAGAACACTCAGCTGCAGAGCCCCGAACGTCATCCAGTGACTTTCGAAGCCAGTGATGCGGCGCTCCAGGTAGGCCACGTAGAAGTCTTTGCCGGAATGCTTCGCGGCCTCATACTTCTGCACGTATTGAACCAGCCCCCACGTTCCCGAGGCCGTAGCCGCAGCCATCCAGCCGATCAAGACGTAGCGCGCCTTGGACAGTTGAGTCACAAAGACACCGTAGATGAGCGGAATAAATAGGAACACGAAGAACTTGCGTATCTGTGCGCGGCCGGTCCATGGGTCCGGGCACAGCAGATCAGCCGCAATGGTCCAGAGAAAACAGCAGAGCAACGGGATCCAAATACGCGGAAACTGCAGCCGTTGCCGAAAAACGAGCTGCAGCCCGATACCAACGCCTAGCAGACTCTGGCTGATCGCAATCGAGATGTGCACGCATGACGCAGCGGCCACCGCAACGGCCAGCAGTATCCGATTTTGCTCCTCTTGAGTGAGGGATCTCAAACAGTCAGTATGCCAGAATGAAAGGCGAAAACGCCTAAATGGTCCAGCGCCGGTGGTCTCAGCGATGATGCAGGTCTATATCCTTCGGCACGGTATCGCCGCCGATGAGAAGCCGGGTCTAAGTGATGCCGAGCGGCCGCTTACGACAGAAGGCAGACGGAAGTTGCGCGACGTTCTTGAATTAGCGTCCGAAGCTAAGGTGAAACCCGATCTTATCCTCAGCAGCCCTTTCCGGCGAGCTCTGCAAACCGCGGTGATCGCCCATCAGATATTGGGAGCGAAAGAAGAAATCCTCGAAACCCGTACGCTGCTTCCCGGGTCTTCTCCGGAAGAGGTATGGCAGGAAATCAAGGCGCACCAGAAAATTGCTCCTTCGTTACTGCTGGTCGGACATAATCCCCTGTTTGCAAACTTGGCAGCCTATCTGTTGGGAACTCCCCACGCTCAGGTGGAGTTCAAAAAAGGCGCCATTATGCGCATCGACTTCGAAAGCCTGGGACTGACACCGAAAGGAGTGTTGCGCTGGTATCTGACTGCGGGCTTGGCGGCCAGCAGGCGATCCGGACGAACCTGACTCGCCGCCAGCCGCTCCTCACCAGCGCAAAGGGCGCGGCTGCGTGCCACCAAACAGAAAGGAACCCGCCAGCCCTTTGGGTGGCTCGCCCGGCGCCGTGCCCGTTTTGCGCGAGTTCCTCAGACATGCAAAGGGCACGGTCGCGTGCCACCAGACGGGGAAGGAACTCGCCAGTCCTATGGGTGGCACGCCCGGCGCCGTGCCCGTTTTGCGCGAATCCTCAGAAGAATCAGACGCCTTCGGATCCGTGCAGCTTAACAAGCTTGTTGTAGATGCCCAGGCTGAGGAACGTCGGCGCCCAATGGCCCACAAACGTCGCCTTCTTTTCCTCACCGCTGAGCTGAAAGATCAAAGAGGCAGCGATGGAACCCAGAGCGGCCCAAAGGAACCAGTCCGAAGGCAGTTTAGCCGTCTGCTGCTCAATCGATCGCGCAACAGATCCTTCGCGATGTTCTTCCCGGGCTCCCGGCTTAGGCGTTGTTACGGCGTAATCTTTGTAATCCATAGTCTTCCATCTCCTCTGAACGAATTGCTTACCTTAGGCTGCGTTAACCAGCTGTCCAGACTTCGGATGCGAATCAGAGTGTTTAGATTTCCTTTTTTAACCTGTGCTGCAACTTCAGACGTCCCGGCTGTTGGTCATACTGGATAGCGAGTGTTCGAAGAATTTGAAGAATTGATTTCCGCCGCGATCGAGCGTCAGCTCGCCGAGAAGTTTGACTTGAAGATCAAAGTCGCGACCGAACAGCCTAAACAGAGTTCCTTTGGAGAGCTTGCGGTGCCAGTTGCTTTTCAATTGGCGCGGCAGCTGAAGAGAGCGCCTCGTCAAATCGCAGAAGAACTGACCGGCGGTCTATTGGGCCTGCGCGGCGTGCAATCGTTCGAGATCGCAGGCAACGGCTACATCAACATCCGTTTAGATCGGGCGGCTTATGCCGAAGCCTTGTTACGGCACTCCGCCAGGAAGACCACGGGGGATCCAGCCGAGAAGATCATCGTCGAGCACACCAACATCAATCCCAATAAAGCGGCGCACATCGGTCATCTGCGAAACGCGATCTTAGGGGACACATTCGTCCAGATGCTTCGACGGCGGCAACGGACGGTGGAGGTGCAGAATTACATCGACAACACCGGGGTCCAGGTAGCTGACGTGGTAGCCGGCTTTCATCGACTGGAAGGAAAAACGCTAGCGGACGTCAAAGCATTAGCAACCGATCCCGCTGTCCGCTTCGACTATGTCTGTTGGGATTTGTATGCACGTATTTCTACGTACTATAAAGAGAATCCGTCTTCCTTGCTATGGAGAGCGGAGACGCTGCATGCCATTGAATCAGGCCAGGGAGACGTTGCCGAACTGGCCCATTTAGTGTCGGACGCGATCGTGCAGGCTCACATCACAACCATGTACCGGCTCGGAATCGAGTACGATGTTCTGCCCCGTGAGAGCGAAATCCTGCACCTCAACTTCTGGTCCACCGCGTTCGCACTTCTGAAAGAACGCGGCGCTATCTACTTTGAGGAGCGGGGCAAGAACTCCGGTTGCTGGGTCATGCCCTCTTCCGCTTTTCGCGAGCAGAGCGGTGCAGAGGAAAATGATTCCGAAGAGGACAGCAAGGTCATCGTGCGCTCAAACGGCACCGTGACCTACGTCGGCAAAGATATTGCGTACCAGCTGTGGAAGTTTGGTCTACTCGGCAAAGACTTTCACTATCGTCCTTTGCTGTCGTATGCGGACGGACATCAACTCTGGGTGACGACGATGGAGGAATCCGCTCCGGAGACTCGACGCTTCGGTCACGCAACGAAGGTGTTCAACGTCATCGACTCGCGGCAGTCTTACCTGCAGGACGTAGTGGTCGCGGGTTTGCGCGCACTCGGTTTCGAGGAGCAGGCTCAGTCGTCCATTCACTTTTCCTACGAAATGGTCGCGCTTTCTCCCCGCACCTGTATCGAGATGGGCCTTCAGTTATCGGAAGAAGATCGCCGGCGTCCTTACGTTGAAGTGTCCGGGCGCAAGGGGCTTGGAGTAAAGGCCGACGACCTGATCGATAAGTTGATCGAAACCGCGCTCGCCGAGGTGGAGGACCGCCACCCGGAGGACGCCCCCGAGCAGCGCCGCAAAGTGGCCGGGCAGATCGCGGTTGGTGCCCTGCGCTACTTCATGCTCAAGTTCACCCGCAACTCCGTGATCGCTTTTGATTTCCATGAAGCACTCAGCTTTGAGGGGGAAACTGGGCCTTACGTCCAATACGCCTCGGTCAGGGCCGGAAATATCCTTCGAAAATATGTGGACCGCGGTGGCGAGCTTCCTCATTTCGAAACTGTTCTGACGGCGGAGGCTCTCGCTCGCTGCTTCTCGAACGAAGACTTATGGCAATTGCTGCTGCTGGCCTCCAAGGCCGACAGCGCCATGGAGCGGGCAGTCGCCTCCGGAGAACCAGCGCATGTCGCTAAGTACGCGTTCCAGCTGGCGCAGTCCTTTAATAACTTCTATCACGGCACTTCGGTGATCGCCGAGGAGGACCCGGAACGGCGAAACGCACTGTTGTGGCTCACCGGCTACGTGCTCTCACAACTGACCGGCACTTTGAAAGTCCTGGGAATAGAACAACCTGTGTACATGTAACAGTAAAATTGAATCACGATGCCTAGTAAGAACAGCTTTGGCGCCGCCTCTACCTTGCGGGTAAATGGCAGCGACTATAAAATCTATCGCCTTGACGCACTCGAGAAGCTGGCCGGTACAAAGCTGGAGCGCATCCCGTATTCGATCAGGATTCTGCTGGAAAACCTGCTGCGCTTCGAAGATGACCGGACGGTAAAGGCGAGCGACATCGAATATGTGAAGCGCTGGGACACCAAGACGGCCGCCCAAGAGATCCAGTTTCGTCCGGCCCGCATTCTTTTGCAGGACTTTACCGGCGTCCCGTGCGTAGTCGATCTCGCTGCCATGCGCGATGCTTTGAAGAAGTTAGGCGCGGCCCCGGAGCTTGCGAATCCTTTGATCCCGGCTGATCTCGTCATTGACCATTCGGTGCAGGTGGATGCGTTCGGGTCGGCTCAGGCTTTTCAGGAGAATGCAATTCTCGAGTTCTCCCGCAACCAGGAGCGCTATGCGTTTCTGCGCTGGGGTCAAAAGGCATTCAGCAATTTCCGTGTGGTTCCCCCGGACACTGGAATCGTCCATCAGATCAACATTGAGTATCTGGCCAGCGTAGTGTTCAGCGATTCTTCCCATGGTGTTCTGCAAGCGTATCCGGACACTCTGATGGGTACTGATTCCCATACCACGATGGTGAACGGCGTCGGGGTTGTCGGATGGGGCGTCGGCGGGATTGAAGCGGAAGCCTGTATGCTGGGCCAGCCGATCTCGATGCTGCTGCCGCAGGTGGTCGGCTTCAAACTAAGCGGCCGGCTGCCGGAGGGCGCGACGGCCACCGATCTGGTCCTGACCGTTACTCAGATGCTGCGCAAGCGCGGAGTCGTCGGTAAGTTCGTTGAGTTCTATGGGCCGGGCGTGAGCGCTTTATCATTGGCGGATCGCGCCACCATCAGCAACATGGCGCCCGAGTATGGCGCGACCATTGGATTCTTTCCCATCGATGAAGTGACGCTTGGCTACCTCAAACTCACCAACCGCAGCCAGAATCAGGTGAACCTCGTCGAGTCATACGCCAAGGAGCAGGGTCTGTTTTTGACCGAAGACTCGGAAGATCCTATCTACTCCGATACCCTTTCGCTCGATCTGTC
>CBAAAA010000303.1:5864-6267 GCA_964658695.1 uncultured Solirubrobacteraceae bacterium
GTTCCTTCCATGGCGGGGCCGCGGCGCCCGCAAGACCGCATCGATCTTCCCGGAGTAAAAGACAACTTCCTTTCGAGCCTTACAGGATCTCCGAAGTCGATCAATTTCAAGGTAAACGGGCACAAGGAGAAACTGCGCGACGGCTCAGTCGTTATCGCCGCAATCACCAGTTGCACCAACACCTCTAACCCGTCCGTCATGGTAGCGGCGGGGCTGCTCGCCAAGAAGGCGGTGGAAAGAGGGCTGGAGGTAAAACCCTGGGTGAAGACGTCGCTTGCGCCAGGATCGAAGGTCGTATTCGACTACCTCAACGATGCCGGCCTGATGACTTATCTCGATAAGTTGAAATTCAACCTGGTCGGTTACGGCTGCACCACCTGTATTGGAAACAGCGGACCTCTTC
>CBAAAA010000304.1:0-6244 GCA_964658695.1 uncultured Solirubrobacteraceae bacterium
GGGAGGTTGTTGAAGTGGATGAGCTTGGGATACGCCCGCTCCGCCCAGCTCCGTGGGGCAGGATAGAGTTCGTCAGGGAAGACGCTCACTGCGACCGGGATGTTGACGCCTTTGGCGTTGAAATACCCTTTGCCAAAATACTCCCAATAGAGACGAGCGCCGGAAATCGCGGTGTTCGTCAACCAGGTGATCGTGATGTTGTCGAGGATGTCATCGCGCGTGAGCCCTTCGGCTTGTCCCCGAAAGACGCGTGCGATCAGCTCGTAGCTGCGTGCGTCGTGATCGAGGAAATACGCGGCGAGACCGATGGGCGAATCCGCGATTCCGTACAATGTCTGCGGACGCAGACCCATCTGGAACCCATAGGCAATTCCTTTTTGATATACGAACCGCAGACGCTCGTAAGCGATCTTCTCATCGGCCGAAAGACCTGATGGCGCCGACGCACCGGAAAACGCCGCTGCGTCAATTTCAGCCGGAAAGATGCCGGGCATGTTGGTGTGAATGCCGAGCAACCCTGATGGCGCCTGCACGCCCATCTGATCGACGATCACAGCGCCCCAGTCGCCGCCCTGCGCCACGTATTGCGCATATCCGAGTCGCTTCATCAGTACGTCCCAGGCGCGTGCGATGCGTTCGGGGCCCCAACCGGTCGTGGTCGGCTTGCCGGAGTATCCGTAGCCCGGCATTGACGGGATCACCAAGTGGAAAGCGTCGGATGCGATTCCTCCGTGCGCCGTCGGGTCGGTCAGCGGATCGATAATTTTGAGCTGCTCGACCACCGAGCCGGGCCATCCGTGCGTAACGATCAGCGGCATCGCGTTTTCGTGTTTCGAACGAACGTGAAGGAAATGGATGTCCAGGCCGTCGATCTCGGTGAGGAATTGCGGACGGGCGTTCAGTGTTGCCTCGACCTTGCGCCAATCGTATTCCGTCGCCCAATAGCGCGCCAAGGCCTGCGTCGTCGCGAGTTGTACCCCCTGCGAGGCATCTGTAACAGTTTCGCGTTCAGGCCACCTTGTCGCGTTGATGCGCCTGCGCAATTCAGTGAGTTCCGCTTCGGGAACATCCACGTGGAATGGGTGAATAGCGGATTTATCGCTGACCGCCTGTTGTGCTCCTGTCTGTGACACTCTCGGTCTCCTTTTTTTAAGGGAAGCTGGCTCGGTATGGACCTGGTCGCCATGGCACTTTCAGAACACCGAGTCCTAGAATGGGCCTACGCTGCATTGCGGACAATTATCCCGCACTTTCTTGGTCGTTGATAGTGCAGGAGGAATGTAAGAATCTGAATCCCGCCAGCATCTGAGCCAGAACATATAGGCGGGCGAGTTCGCTCCGGCGTAAAGAAAATCAGCCTTGGAAGCATCCGATCGGATCGTCGGCCACCCGGAAACAATCCTGCCTTAAGTTAACGCTTATGGCGCAGTGCCCCGTAATCTGGGCAGAGGCTACCCGCTAGGCTAGTGGATTGGATCTTGCCACGCCGCTTCAGTTTGTAAAGGGAATCGGACCGGTCCGTGCGGAAATGTTGGCCGCTAAGGGCTTGAGCACTGTTTCCGATCTTCTGTATTATGCTCCGTTTCGCTATGAAGACCGGCGGAATGTCAAGCCCATTTCGATGCTTGCTCCGGGTGAGAAGGCGGCGGTGCTGGCGCGTGTGGCGGGGAGCCAGATGTCCGGTTTTCGGCGGCGGGCTTTGGGACTGTTCGAGGCGACGCTCGAGGACGGCAGCGGAGCTCACTTGGTCGCACGCTGGTTTCATGGGGAACGTTACGCGGACAGTCTGATTTCAGGCACGCGGGTGGCTGTGTTCGGCAAGGTGGAACTCGATCGCGGGCAGCGCAACGGCCGGTTGATGGTGCAGCCGGAGATCGAGATTTTATCCGATGACGATGAGGACGATTCGATCCTGCACAGCGGCCGCATTGTGCCGGTGTATGAAGCCGCCGGGAAAATTTCCACGCGGGTGTTTCGCAAACTGATTCATCAACTGTTGAAGGAAGAAATTGTTCCCGAAGATGCGCTACCCGAGAGCGTACGGGCGCGAGTGCATTTGCCGGATCTGCGAACGGCATTGTATGAGATTCATTTACCGGGAGAAGACGCAGATGTCGCGCTGTTGAATGAATTTCGGTCCCCGGGACAGCAGCGGTTGATCTTCGATGAGTTCTTTTGGCTGGAGTGCGGGCTGGCGATCAAGAAATCGAAAGCGAAAGCGGCAAACGGGATTGCGTTTGCGGTCTCGGAGCGAGTGCGGGAGCAGATCAAGAGGATGCTGCCGTTTAAGCCGACGGGCGCGCAGAAGCGGGTGATGCAGGAGATTGTGGCAGACATGAAACAGCCACATCCGATGAATCGTTTACTGCAGGGCGATGTGGGCAGCGGCAAAACGATCGTGGCGGCGCAGGCGGCGATTCTTGCAATTGAGAACGGATATCAGACGGCGGTGCTGGCGCCGACAGAGATATTGGCGAACCAGCATTTTGCGTATTTTCACAAGCTGCTGGCGAGGTTGGGGTATGTGGTGGCTCCTCTGACAGGGTCGGCTAGTGCGAAGGAAAAGCAGCAGGTGAAGCGGCTGCTGGCGAGTGGGGCGGTTCACATGATCGTGGGGACGCATGCGCTGCTGCAGGAAGACGTGGCGTTTTCCAAGCTGGGCCTGGCGATTGTGGATGAGCAGCATCGCTTTGGAGTGCGGCAGCGGCTGGCGCTGATGGAAAAAGGCGCGCAGCCGGATGTGCTGGTGATGACCGCTACGCCGATTCCGCGCACTTTGGCTTTGACGATCTACGGAGATCTGGACGTGTCGACGATCGATGAACTGCCGCCCGGGCGACGTGCGATCAAGACGAAGCATACGCCGGAAGCGAACATCGAGGGTGTGTATAGCTTTCTGGCGCAGGAGATTGAGGCCGGACGGCAGGCGTATGTGGTGTATCCGGTGGTGGAGGAGAGCGAGACGGCGGCGGTGAAGGCGGCGGAGAAGATGTATCAGCATCTGTCGCAGGTGGTGTTTCCCAATATTACGGTAGGACTGTTACATGGACGCATGGCGTCGGATGACAAGGAAGCTTCCATGCGCCGGTTCAAAGAAGGCTCGACGAAGGTTCTGGTTTCGACGACCGTGATTGAAGTAGGCGTGGATGTGCCGAATGCTTCCGTGATCGTCATTGAGCAGGCGGAGCGCTTTGGTCTGGCGCAAATTCACCAGCTGCGCGGGCGAGTAGGGCGCGGGGCGCATCAGAGTTACTGCATTCTGGTGACTGGCAAGATGAACGACGTTGCGCGAGAACGGATCCGCACTGTGACGGAATCGACGGACGGGTTTTATATTGCCGAGATGGATATGAAGCTGCGGGGGCCTGGCGAATTTTACGGGACGAAGCAGTCGGGAGTGCCGGGGCTGCGGCTGGGTGATTTAATTCGGGATGCGGAGATTCTGGAAGAGGCTCGGATGGAAGCGCAGCAGTTTGTGACAGGTGAGAGCAATCAGGACGAACTGCGGGGCGTGATTCATTACATCCAGGAGAACTGGCAAAGACGCTATGCATTAGCGCAGGTGGGCTAAGGCGAATGCGAGTGATTGCGGGGCGGTTCCGCAGGCGTGTTTTGAAGAGCGTTCCGGGGACGGAGGTCCGGCCGACGCCGGATCGATTACGCGAGTCGCTATTCAACATTCTGACGGGGCGGGTAGAGGGTGCGGTTTTCCTGGATGCCTATGCCGGCACCGGCGCGGTGGGAATCGAAGCGTTGAGCAGGGGCGCGAAGCAGGCGATTCTAATAGAGCGCCGGGCAGATGCGATTGAAGTGCTGCGGGAGAATCTGCGGACGCTTCAGATCGGCAGTGACGAGGCAAAGGTGATGCGCGGGAGTGCCGCGGTTTTGCTGCCGGATCTTCAATGCGACATTGCGTTTCTTGATCCGCCGTATCAATTGACGAAGGAGTATGGGAGTTCGCTGACTGGCCTGGATGCGAGCGGCTGCGGGCTGGTGATTGCACAGCATTCCTCGAAGCTTGCTTTGGAGGATGCGTATGGACCGTTTCAGAAGACGCGGATTGTGAAGCAGGGCGATAACTCGCTTAGTTTTTTTGAGCGAGCATGATCTGAATGTCCATGACGTTGGTGCCGGTGGGGCCAGTCTTGATGAGGTCGTCCAAGGCTTCGAAGAACGGGTAGGAGTCGTTGCGATTGAGGTGATCCGCGGCGCTGAGGCCCAGGGTTTCAGCGCATTGGAGCGTATCTCCAGTGGCGATAGCGCCCGCGGCATCAGTGGGTCCGTCGGTGCCGTCGGTTCCGGCGCTTAAGACGAGAACGTGGTGGAGGCCGGCGATTTGAATGGCAGCGGCGAGAGAGAACTCCTGGTTGCGGCCGCCCTTGCCGGAGCCGCGAACTGTGACGGTAGTTTCCCCGCCGGCCAGGATGCAGAGCGGAAGATTGGCTGGATCTTTCATTTCGGATTGAAGCAGAGTGGTGAGTTGTGCAGCGGTGGATCGGGTTTCACCAGTAAGGGTGCTGGAGTGGATGAGGGTGCGGTAGCCCAGGGCTTTTGCTTTGGCGGCGGCGGCTTCGAGAGCAAGGTGGTTGCTGCCGACGACGACGGTATGCACGGTTTTGAATACGAGGTCTTGCGGCTTGGGTGTCTCCGCGATGTCGCCGTCGAGGCCTTGTTGCAAATACTGCAAGACGGCGGGTGGAACGCGTGCTTCGAGCTTTCGTGTGCGGAGAATCGCGAGAGCATCGCTGAAGGTTGAGGGATCTGGAGCCGCCAAGCCCGAGCCGATGACATCCGGTGGATCGCCGATAACGTCGGAGAGGAGCAGGTTCAGAACGGTGGCGGGAGCGGCAAGCGCAGCCAGTCTGCCTCCTTTGAGGAACGAAAGGTGTTTGCGGACGGTGTTCAGTTCTCCGATGTCGGCGCCGGCATGCAGAAGCAATTGAGTGGTTAACTGTTTGTCTTCGAGAGTGATGGGCGGTTGGGGGGCGGCGATCAGGGCGGAGGCGCCACCGGAAACCGCGAGGAGCACCAGATCGGGTTCGGTAAGGCCGTGGAGCAACTCGCGAATACGGAGGGCGGCGCGAAGGCTTTCTGAAGTAGGGATGGGATGGCCGGCTTCAATCACCTCCCAGGCGGCCGGCGCGTCTGGGGCGTGTCCGATTTTGGTGACCACTAGCGTGTGGGCCGCAGGGTGGGGCAGCGATTCCTCTATGGCGGTGGCCATCGCAAGGGCGGCTTTTCCGACACTGAGCACCAGAACCCGGCGAAAATGGGCGCAGGGGAAGCTGGGACCGCGGGTGAACCATCGTCTGACCGCGTGGCTGGCATCGGCGGCTTCGAGGGCTGCGTCCAGGATGGCCCGCGCATCTAGACGGAGAGCGTTCAAAAGATGGGAAGACTGAGGATCTGACGGGTGACTTCGGAGGGATCTTCGCAGTCTGATTTTACGTGGTAATCGGCGCGGGCGTAGAGGGGCCGGCGATCCTCAAACAGCTTTGCCATGGAAACGCGATCGCAGGCCAGCGGCCGCGTAGTTGTATCGCCGAGACGGGAGTGAATAATTTCGAGCGAACAGTCGAGCCATACTGTGACGCCGTTATTTTCCACGATCTCCCAGTTTTTCTGTTGAACGAATGCTCCACCGCCCAGGGCAACTACACAAGGGTTTCCGGCTTCGATGTGCATGACCCGCCGGTGGAGAATCTCAGACTCAAGATCCCGGAAAGCGGCCTCTCCCCGCTCGGCAAAGATCTGGGCGATGCTGCACTGCTGTTCCACCTCGATCTCCTGATCGATGTCAAAGAAGCACCAGCCGAGTTCTTCCGAGAGCGATCGCCCGATGGTGGACTTACCGCTGCCCATGAAGCCCACAAGGTAGAGACCAGGCGTTCGCTTCAACTTCAGGGTCATCAGTTTGAGTTTTTTTATCTTAACAGCAGCCGATAATGGGGCATGGCTACGCGGCTTCTTCCCTTATTCCCACTTTCCGTTGTTTTGCTGCCGGCCACTCCCCTGCCCCTGCACATTTTCGAGGAGCGGTACAAGAAGATGATGAGTGAGGTCATTTCGGCGTCGACGGAGTTCGGCGTGGTGCTGGCAAAGGACGACGGCATCGTAAATATCGGCTGCACGGCAACTGTGGACCGGGTTCTGCAGCGCTATCCGGACGGGCGGCTGGACCTGCTGGCGGTAGGTCAGCGGCGGTTTCGCATTGTGTCGGTGAACGAAGAGCAGTCCTATTTAC
>CBAAAA010000305.1:0-6241 GCA_964658695.1 uncultured Solirubrobacteraceae bacterium
TTTACCTCTGGGCGTGGCGCTAATAACGGCGGCTTTCTTGTCCGCCGCAATCATGAGTAGCTTGAGCAAGGCGGCGACTGGAGTTCCCCCGCTAGTGACTCTGTTCCTCCAGTATTCAATCAGTTTCATCGTCTTTCTTCCGAAACTACTCACGTCCGGGCCATCGATATTACGAACTCAACGGATAGGCTTACATATTTTCCGCAGTCTGGCCGGGTCTTTTTGCCAACTATTATTTTTTATTTCGGTTAAATCGCTGCCCTTAATGGACTCCGTGCTGCTCTCGAACGCGGCGCCGCTGTTCATTCCCCTGGTTGTGTTCGTATGGCTTCACAAAACCGTACAACGATTGGTTTGGGTCAGCCTGATAATCGGGCTGGCGGGCATAACGCTGATCATCAAACCGGGTCCGCAGATGTTCTCGAACCCCGCGTCGCTCATCGCATTGACATCAGGCTTCTTCTCGGCTATTGCCTTGGTTGCCACGAACACCTTGTCGAACACGGAACCGCCGACTCGCATTCTGCTCTACAACTTCGGAATTTCGACAATCTTGTTATTCCCGGCAGCCGCCGCAGTCTGGAAACCGCTGTCCGGAAATCAGTGGCTGCTCTTACTTGGCGTTGGCCTCTGTTATGCGCTGACACAATATCTGATCATCGCCGCATACGGGCATGCGGACGCGACAGAGATTTCTCCCTTCAATTACACCGTCGTTATTTTCTCCGGCTTGCTGGGCTGGTGGTTTTTTGGCAATGTTCCAGATTTGAGCGCTGTCCTGGGCACCCTGCTCATCTGCGGCGGAGGCATTCTTAGCATTGAAGCCGGGCATCACGAAGGGCGAGGTCACGCTTTCGGAAGTGGTCACTGGAGCCGGTGGTGGTCGTTTCGGCACGCGCAGGCACGGGCGAAAGCCGTCTGAAATTCCGCAATGTCCTTAAAGACGATCGGCGCGTTATTCGGGGAAATACAAGAAGTCCAGCCGCGGAGGAAGCTTGCAACCGGGAGCAGGCGTCGCGTTATCGCCTTCCGTAATGCGTACCCATCGCAACTGCTCCACGCCGTTTCTTGTCCTGCACCTTACAGGCACATCGGCGGAAAATGCGCTGTCAATTCCGCTGACATGTAATTTCGTTCCGGAATGATTGACGCTAATCTTCGGGATTCCGGTGCCGTAAATCCAGGTTTCGAAGAAGAGTTCCAGGTCTTTGTCAGGCTGATCGGAGGGAATGTAGCGGCTCGCCAAGGCTCGAAAGTCCTCGTTGCTTATCGGCTTACCGGAATTGCTTCGAAGCAGTTCCGCCTGCATCCTGGTGAAGTTTGCGGCGCCCATACGGGCGCGGAGCATTTGCAGAACCCAGGTACCTTTCTTGTAGATGACGGTTTGCCAGGCACGCATTCCGGCGGTGGTCATAATGCGAGTTCCGAAATCAACCGGACCGGAAGACTCGATCGCTTTTCCGTTGATAACCTCCGCCAGATCGGTCCGATACTGCTCGAGGACCGCATCAGTGATGGAGCCGCTGCCGCTCTGGGATATGAACTCAAGAGCGGATTCGTTAGCCATAGCTTCCATGAGCCACTCGGAACGATAAGTTTCCGGGGTCACCATATTGCCCCACCATTGATGGGCGATTTCATGCGGCAGCAGCAAGTCGGAGAAGAAAATCCTCTCCTGTTCTGCGCGGCGACCGGCCGGACGGTCCGCCTCGGGAAGGTACGCGGTTCGGGCAAGATAGATCAGGCCGGGAAAGCCTTGGCCAAAATCTCCGGGTACTGGAGTGATCGCCAGTGTGTGGTCGGAGAGTTCCAGCCACTCCCGGCTATAGTGGCGCAGGATATTCGCCGCCTGTTCCGAGATCCCGTTGAAGTTACCGTTCAAGGGGCTATCCTCATACAACTGAATGAGGTAGGGAGGAGACTCGACGGATTGCTGCCGATATTCGCCTAAATTGAACCCCGCCATCTGCTGGGGGGAGGTGGTCCGCCGGTGGACAGTCCTGACTCCCTTATCCACTCGCTCTTCGACTGCTTCCCCTGTGGAAGCTATTTTGAACCGCTCCGGGCAGTGGAAGCGCAAGTCAAAGTCGGTCAACATCGTTTCGGTATGCGGGTACCAGAGATTGCGCTCGCCGACCAGGTAGGAAGAGCCGTTTAACTGCGAGATGATGTTGCCGGAGTAATGGATGGCAATCAGGTGACTGCGGGATGCGTCGAGTCTTTGCTTCAAAACAAGCAGAAACTCGGCGTCGGAATTGAAGGCGTTGGAGAGTTCATCTACCTGCTGGAAAATCTCCACTGATTCTCCATCCACCGTTGCCGATTCCACGCGCATCTTCCTGGATAAGTTCAGTGAAATCACGCGGCCGGATTGCGAATTCGCGGCAAGTTGAAAGGAGGAGGTCGCAGTCAGGCTGAGGTCAGGCTGAATGGCTGCATCGATGGCATATGCGGAAAGAACCGGAGCCGGCCTGTGATAAGGACGGGCATTCCTGGGACGATAGTTGGTCCAAAGCTCAAAATTAGACAGTTCTCCCTTGGTGTCGGCAGAGACCCGGCCCACAGTCACCGGCTCACTTGCGGTTGGGTCGTAAAGCACATCCAACGCTCCTACTTCGCGTCCTTGAACGCCGGCAAAAAAGAAGCCGTTCTCGGGCTGATCGGGATCGAGAATCGACGCTACCATGCGCGTCCTTACCTCGGCGCTGGCATGCCGGAGAATCCGCTCTGCCGCAGAACGGAACTTTGGGTCCACCTCCTGTTTTGTCGGCGGCTCCGCCTCGCCGATCTGCGAGAGCAGTTCTGTGCCAGTCGCGTCCGTAAAATACAGGATGGCGGAAAAGAAATGCTCGTCCAGATTTGGAGTGTGAGCAAACTCCGCAAGCGATTGGCGCTCGGCGGGCTGAGGCGGAAGGACCAGCAGTTCGGCGTCGCCGGCCTCTACGCCTGAGGTGGTGAATACCGCAGCGACTCTTTTTCCATTTACCTCGGTGGCGAAAGAAAGCAGTCCGTCGGTGAAATAGAACGCAACATCTCCGCGGCGTAAATGGAGGTCGCGAACCCGGAAAGTCTTCGCCGGATCGAGAGTGATCCTGCTTAACGAGTCAGCAACGCTAGCTGCGGAGTTTATGCCGTGGGAATCTACCGCAACGGCCAACGCGAAAAGCCAGACAACAGCCCGCACCGGGTTCATAAAAGCGACCAGCGATGAGCCGCCTGAAGTTTAGCCGTCCCCATCGGAGGGACCCTAGGGCGTCCCGATGCTCCCAAAGGAGGAAGCTCTACGACTCCGTCGCTTCGGGACGGTACTTTCGAGCCAGATGACTCTCATTTCAGCGTACTTGCAAAGGCACGCGGACGCAACATAGAAGCGACCGCTGGCCTTCCAGCAGAAAAATACTACTTCCCGCCGATTTCAGGACTCTGGGGAGTCGCCGGGTCCTGACCCCAGTTCTGATGAATGGTCCCGCTTTGGTCGGAGTAAAATGTGCGGCGTCCGGTACTTCCGAAGGTGGTCGGCACGGCAGTGACGGCATACCCGGTGGGGCTGTTCGCCACCGAAAAGGTGTAGCCACTGGCCGCCCCGGCAGCCAGATTGCCTGGAATCAATCCCGAAGCACCCGGACCTTCCGCGGCGCCGGAAGGGGCGGGACCGAGCTGCGCAAGACTGGTCGCGTACTGCCCGAACTGCGACTGATATTGAATTTCAGCCTGATTGATCGTCCGCACCTGGGCGATCGCCGCCATCTCTTGAGAGTTCATGCGGGCTTTTCCCATTTGCGGTAACGCAATCGAAAGAATGATCAGGATGATCGCAATAACGATCAGCAGTTCAATAAGAGAAAATCCGCGTTGACCGACGCGTCCGGCAACTAGCTTCCTAGACATACGACTCACCATAATACGACGTGGCCGCGAGGCCATACGTTGTCTCAAGGAATCGGAAAGTAATTAGAAGTTTCGATCTTTTACCAGGGAATCCAGAGCAATCAGCCGCTTCGCGAGTCCCGGAAGCAGATCCAGCCGCAAGGCGTTTGCCCCATCGGACAGGGCCCGCTCAGGAGCTTCATGAACCTCAACAAACACCCCGGCAATGCCGGTCGCGACTGCCGCCCTGGACAAGGGCTCTATGAACTCAGGCTGGCCACCGGATGCAGTTCCCGAGGCGCCCGGCAGCTGAACGCTATGTGTGGCGTCCAACAAGACAGGGTACCCGGTTTTCGCCATGATTTGCAATCCGCGCATATCGACCACCAGGTTGTTATACCCGAAGGACGAGCCACGTTCCGTGAGGATAATATTCGGGTTTCCGGTGCTGGCGACCTTCTCCGCGGCATTCGCGAAATCGAGCGGAGAAACGAACTGTCCTTTCTTGATGTTGACCACCCGGCCGGTGCGACCAGCCGCCGCCAGCAAGTCGGTCTGACGGCAGAGGAAAGCTGGGATCTGGAGAACATCGACGGATTGAGCAACGATCTCAGCCTGATCAGGACCGTGAATATCGGTCAAGACCGGAATGCCCATCTTCCTGACCGCGGAGAGTATGCGTAAACCCTCCGTCAAACCAGGACCGCGATAAGAATGTACACTGCTCCGGTTCGCCTTGTCGAAAGAGGCCTTAAATACGTAGGGCCCCAGCATGGAGTACAGAGCTGCGGCGGTTCGCAGGACATGCTCTTCGCTTTCGATGACACAAGGACCAACTACAAAGCTGAGCGGGCCGCAGTTGGTGAAAGTGACGGAATTCTTGCCGTCCCCAACCACTACAGAACGGTTCATTCTGCGTGGGAGTATTCGCGGACCGCTTCCACTTCGGCCTGTTCGGTGGAGCGCCGCCCGGCTCGCCGTTTCAACGCCGCTCCAAGAAAGGTGGTGAATAAGGGGTGCGGCTCAAGTGGCTTCGATTTGAATTCCGGATGGAACTGACAGCCCAGAAACCACGGGTGGTCCGTCAACTCACAGATTTCAACATACATTCCGTCGGGTGTCTGGCCCGTGAGACGTAGTCCGTGGGCAGTCAGAATGGGCTCAAATTCGCGGTTAAATTCGAAGCGGTGGCGATGCCGTTCGCTGATATCCGCCTTGCCATAAGCAGCAAGCGCGAGGCTGCCTGCGGCGAGATGGCACGGATAGGCTCCCAGGCGCATGGTCCCGCCGAGCTCATCTACGCCTTTGAGCTCACGCAACTTGTAGATCACGCGATGAGTGGTGGCGGGATTGAATTCGGTGGAATCCGCATCCACCAGTCCGCACACATTCCGGGCAAACTCAATCACCATGGTCTGCATCCCGAGACAGATGCCGAAATAGGGTATCTTCTGCTCGCGAGCACAGCGAATTGCATTCAGCATGCCGGTGATGCCACGTCTTCCAAACCCACCCGGGACGAGAATGCCATCGAAACGCTCCAGGTAGTCGGCGCAACTGGGCCACTCCATCTGCTCGGATTCAATCCATTCGATATTGACCTTGGCCTGATGCGCGATTCCGGCGTGCAGCAGAGCTTCCTTGAGGCTCTTGTAGGAATCCTCGTACTCGACGTATTTGCCGACTAATCCGATGCTCACCTCGACGACAGGATTTTTCATGCGATGGACCATCTCGGTCCAGCGACCAAGATCGCGGGCACCCGCGGGCATATGCAGCAAGCGGAGCGCGGTTTCATCGATGGCCTGTTCAGCGAACACGAGAGGAATTTCGTAAACCGATTGAACGTCCTTCGCAGTGATGACGGCATTCACATCGACATCGCAGAACAGGGCTATCTTTTCTTTGACCTCGTCGGGAAGTTGACGTTCGGAGCGGCAAAGCAGAATATCCGGCTGGATACCGTTTGCACGGAGCTCTTTTACGCTGTGTTGAGTGGGCTTTGTTTTGAGTTCCTGTGCCGCCGCGATCCAGGGCACCAGAGTGAGGTGGATGAACAGGGTATTTTCCCGACCCTCCTCGTGACGCATCTGGCGGATCGCCTCGATAAAAGGTAGGGATTCGATATCTCCCACGGTACCGCCGATTTCAACGATCGCGATATCCATGTTCTCGGCGACCTTGCGACAGGCTGCCTTGATCTCGTTCGTCACGTGGGGAATGACCTGCACGGTCTTGCCGAGATAATCACCGCGCCGTTCCCGCGTGATGATGTTCTCGTAAATTCGTCCCGACGTCAGATTGTTGCTCTGGGTCAGAGGCGCGTGA
Organism: uncultured Solirubrobacteraceae bacterium; assembly: GCA_964658695.1. Lineage (GTDB taxonomy): Bacteria > Acidobacteriota > Terriglobia > Bryobacterales > Bryobacteraceae > Bog-105. The sequence goes on from CBAAAA010000305.1 coordinate 6,196, forward strand.
GTGAAGCGCTCATAGTGGCCCAGATCCAGATCGGTCTCGGCGCCGT
>CBAAAA010000306.1:0-6237 GCA_964658695.1 uncultured Solirubrobacteraceae bacterium
ATTCAGTGCCTGACGGCCATTCTCTGTTGACTAAACTTACTTACTCACAAACCTCTTGGCCGCCGCAAGGTCACCGGCCATCGGTAAAAGTCCGTCGAGCCGTGTGACTTCCAGCATCGCGCCGAGCTTTGAGTTTGAACCCGCAAGAGCAACCTTGCAATTCGACTTAGTTGCAAAGGTATAAACAACGGTAAGTTCACCAAGTCCGGCACTATCGGTGGCGGTTACGTCGTCTACCCTGACCACCAGACCGATCAGCTTGCCGCGCCCCAAAAGCTCCCGCGCTGTCTCGCGAACCGTCCGGAGAGTTGGTCCGAGTGTCAGCGCCCCTTCCAAATCCAGTATTCCAATTTCGTTTTCCACTCGCGACGCAACGCTCAATGCCATTCGCGATTCTCCTGCACTATAGTGTTATCTCTCCCATTATCGTGTCAGGCATTTAAATTATCCGAAATGTTCAGTTTGCCCGGCGTAAGTTTCCGAGTTTCAGACGGTTATTTCAGCAGAATTTTATGGCACTCGGCGTGCTGTCTAAGTGGCATCTCCACTTCAGGCGGCAGTGATGAGAGTTCGGAGGCTCATTGCTGCTGTCTGAAGGAGCTTAACCGCTCATAAGGTCAATCGAAACAGCGCGCTCCAATTCGAGCGCGCTGTATTTTTTCGGAGACCGGCCGCGGCGGTGTTTAGGCTGGCTGCAGCTCCTCGGCAGGGTTCGGCGAGGAAGCAAGACGCTCTTCTGCATTCAGAAATCTGACTGAGACTAATTTAGACACGCCAGGTTCCTGCATTGTGACTCCGTACAGCGATTGCGCCGCTTCCATGGTGCGTTTTGAGTGCGTAATTACGATGAATTGAGTCTGTAGAGCCATTTCCCGGATCAAGCGGGTCAGCCGCTCAATATTCGGCTCGTCGAGAGGCGCATCCACCTCATCGAGAACGCAGAACGGACTCGGTGTGTACTGAAAGATGGCCATCAGCAGCGCCATCGCGGTTAACGACTTCTCGCCACCCGAAAGTAACAAGACGCTTTGCAGTCTCTTGCCGGGCGGGGAAGCGACGATATCGATTCCCGACTCTCCTATATTTTCCTCATCGGTCAGCCGCATTTCGCCCGTGCCTCCTCCAAACAGTGTGGTAAACATCGTTCGGAAGTTGGAGTTGATGGCGCGAAAGGCCTCCCCGAACCGCTTCCGGGACTCTCCATCAATCTCGTGGATGGCCTTCTCCGTGTCCTTGATCGAGTCGAGCAGATCCTGCCTTTGCGCATTCAGAAACTCCTGCCTTATCTCCGACTCCCGCAACTCCTCTACCGCTTGGGGGTTCACTGGCCCCAGCGCTTCGATTTTGCGGCGAGCGTCCATGTAATTAGCATCGAGTTCCCGGATCTGCCGTTCATCCGGGATCACCTCCAGACCTTCGGCAAGCTGGGGCAGAGTCGCTTCCAACTCCTTTTCGCTGGTCTCCTGAAGATGCCGCAAATCCGAATCCGCCCGCGCCATGGCAACCTGCAGATCGGACCTCCGTTCCAAGGCGGCTTGTCCTCGCAATCGGAGCTGTTTCAATCTTTCATCGATCCCGGAAAGCCGGGCGCGGAGAGACGCCTCCTGGGCCTCGAGTTCACTATTGCGCCGGCTCAGTTCCGCTGTGTCTATCGAAATTTGTGCCTGCCTGGCTCCCAGATCTGTGTTGCTGGAAGAAAGATGTTCCCGTTCCGCCAGAAGGCGTTTCTTCTCGTCTTGAAGCTGCGTCACCCGGTTGACGAGATCCCGAAGCTGATTCTCCAGCCGGCCATGGTTTCCGGCAGCCGATCGTTGTCTCTCCTCGAGGCTGGCGAGGCTTGCGCGCATGGCTGCATGCTCTTCACTGGTCCGTGCAAGCTCATCCTGCAAAACCCGCAACTCTCCACGCGCTGCTTCAAGTGCCGCCTCTCGCTCGCCCCTCGCCGCCTCGGACTTCTCGAGCGCCAGCAAGTCCTGGTGGACCTGCTCCGTCAGCTTTACCCTGTCCCGGGAAACGCGGTCCAGCTCCAAACGGGCATGCGAAAGGCGATTCTGAACCCGCTGCGACTCCTCGGCAACTTTACGGCTTTCATGATCCAGCGCCAGTACATCTTTTTCCTGAACCTGCTGCTGAGCCCGCAAGGTCTCAAGACGTTCATTCAAGCTCGCAATGGTTCGATCCAGCTCCGTCAACGCCATCTGCGCCGCAGCCATCTCCTTTGCTTTTACCTGCTCCAGGTGGCTGACTTCGCGCAGCTCGCGTTTCAAGGCCAGTGGCCCGGCGCCGGTTTTTTTCCCGCCACTCACCGAACGTCCGTGATAGCTGACGCCATCCGCGGAGAGAAACCAGCAGTGCTGAAATTCAGTGGCCATGCGCTGCGCCGCCGCGCGGTCCTGGGCGACATAGCAGTGCGCGATCTTGGGTAGTACATGCAACGGGAGAGTAGTCAACCCGTTCGTCAGCTTCAGGGATTCCGTGAGCTTATAGACCTCCGGCCGTCCAACGGGAGAATGCGCGGATTCGGCCTGAGGCGACAAACCTCCCTCCGTCGCCTCAACCAGGAAGGTGGCGCGGCCGCTCAGTTCACTGCGCATCAGCTCAATGCCACGTTCCGCCTGCGCCCAATCACGCACCACTACATACTCCAACTCCTCATGCAGGAACTCTTCTACTGCCCGCTCGATCTTCGGATCGACCTCCAGAAAATCCGCCAGTACACCGATCGGTTTGAGGTCCGAAGTCGTGAAGAGACGTTTGACGGTCTCAGTCGTGTAGCTCCGATGCTGGATAATTTCGTCGAGGGAATCCCGCCGGGCCTTCACTCTCGAATGTTCAGTGCGAAGCTTTTCGACCAATCCGCGAGTCTCGCCCAGCCGGGAGCGGCTCTCTCTTAGCCGGTCCTCTACCTCCTTACGGTGATCCGTGACTGAAATCAGCTCCGTCTGGCGAGCGGCAAGCTGATCGGAAATCTGTGTTTTGAGCTTCTGGAGCCGGGCTAAATCGCTTGCAGACTGCTCTTCGTCCGCCCGCGCCCGGGCCGTGTCCCGGTCGGACGACGCCAACTGCGCTTCTACATGAGTGATCCGGTTTTTAAGGCTGGCGGACTCGCCAAGATGACGCAAAACTGTTTGTCGCGAGGCCTCCAGCCCGCGTTCCTGTTCTGCCAGACGGCTTTGAGCTCGCTGCCGTTCCTCTGCCTTTCCCGCGATTTCCTGCCGGGCGCTCTTCAACTCGGCCTCGATCGCCTCAAGCTGAGCGCTTTGAGCGTCCACCTCTTGTATGCGCTCCCCGCGCTGAGCACCAAGCGCCGCTTCTTCCTGCGAGTTGGCCGCTAAGCGCTGTTCGATCTGCTGAACCTGCTTGATCTGGTATTCCAGCTTGCCGCGGGCCCGTTCGGCTTCGACATTGAGTTCCCCCAGCGCCTTTCGCGCTTCCGTCGACGCCTGCTCGATCAAAAGCGACTGTTCTACAACCTGCGTTTGTTCCTTTTCATGGTCCTTGATGGCGGTCTGGGCGGCTTCCAATTCTCCGGCGGCGAGATTCAGGTCGATCACCAGGCGCGCCGTTTCACGCTCCAGGATTTTGAATTTCGCAGCCAGAACCTGGCGCAAATAGCCGGTCGCCTCCGCTTTCAGCTCCGAATGTCGCTTGGTCTTGGATGCCTGACGCTTTAGTGAGTTGACCTGACGGTTCACCTCTTCCAAAATGTCGAAGACACGCGCTAGATTCTGCTTTGCGCTTTCCAGCTTTGCCTCAGCCAGCCTTTTCCTGGTCTTGAACCTGGTGATTCCCGCGGCTTCTTCGATGACGTTTCGGCGGTCTTGCGGCTTATTGCTGAGTATCTGTCCGATCCTGCCCTGCTCGATAATCGCGTAGCTTTCTGGTCCGAGGCCGGTCCCAAGAAACAGGTCCTGAATGTCCCGGAGGCGGGCGATCCTGCCGTTTACCAGGTATTCGCTTTCGCCGGACCGGTACAAACGCCTGGTGATGGTAACTTCGCCCCGCCGCTCGGCCGCTTTGACTACCTCCGTGGTCGGAACGCCTCCGGCTTCTGCCGGTTTGTCCTCGGGAGAGGCGGGCGCGTGTACCAGGATGGTCTCGTCAGGTACAAGGGTCATCGTGACCGAAGCCATACTCAAGGCCTTCTTGTCGCGAGTGCCGGCGAAGATCACATCCTCCATGCGTGCGCCGCGCAGACTCTTTGCAGACTGCTCACCGAGAACCCAGCTGATGGCATCGCTCAGGTTCGACTTTCCACACCCATTCGGCCCCACTACCGCGGCAATGCCACTACCGCTGAATTTCATCTCGGTCCGGTCGTAGAACGATTTGAATCCCTGAATTTCGACTCTCTTCAGCTTTAACAATAGATACGGCCCTTCTTACAGATTTCTCGGGGGTGCTTTCATCGTACAGGTAGCTTTGGTACAAGTAAAGGCAGCAATGTACTGGCCATAGTGTTCCCTCCGCTATGGGCCACAGCATGTGGGGTGGCCATTTTTCTTCGACGTTCCAATCCTAAGATGGAGGCAGTATGCCGGTGGTGGTTAACGAAGGAGCAGAGCTGTACTGGCATGCCCATGGGAGCGGACCTCCCGTGTTGCTGATCATGGGTCTCAGCTTCACTCACGAAATGTGGTTCCGTGTCGTTCCTCATCTGGTGGATCGCTATCGTGTGATTCTGTTCGACAACCGGGGCATGGGCCGCAGCAGCGTTCCGTCAGGTCCTTACTCAATCCGCAAAATGGCCCGTGATGCGGCCGTTGTTCTCAGGGCGGCAGGTAGTTCCACAGCCCATGTCGTGGGAGCATCGATGGGCGGAATGATTGCTCAGGAATTGGCGCTCTCAGAACCAGCCATGGTCCGCAGTCTGATCCTGGCGTGTACCAGCCACAGCGGCTTATTCGGACGCTGGCCGGATTTCTCCCGGGTGCCGCGACGATCCGGCAAAACGCGTGAAGAGCGGGAACGCGCCTTGATAGCGATGCTGTATGCGGATTCTACCCCGCTACAGATGATCGAGGAAGATATTCAAATTCGAACCGCTTGCAACTGGACCAGCAAAGGGTTCCTGAGTCAGTTTGCAGGCATCCTGATGTGGAGTGCGTACCGCCGGCTCCCTTCTATAAGTGTTCCCACCCTGGTGGTCCATGGTGATCAGGACCGCCTGGTCCCGGCTGAGAACGGGCGGGCAGTCGCGCGTCGCATACCGGGAGCCAGATTTGAGCTCATCCCGAATGCCGGTCATGTCATGACGACCGATCAGCCGGAGACCTGCTCCAGAACCCTGCTTCGATTCTTGACCGCTCAGGCGGAGTGAGGGGTTGCCGAACCCGCTTTATCGGTCAGAGCCTCCACTCCGGGCAGGAGCGTTCCGCCAAGGAACTCGAGAGAGGCGCCGCCGCCGGTTGAGACGTGAGTGATTTTGTCGGAAACGCCGGCGCTTTTGATGGCTTTCTCCGAATCGCCGCCCCCGACGATCGAAACGGCGCCGGACTCCGCTACCGCCTTGGCAAGCGAAACCGTTCCTTTATCAAACGGTGGCATTTCGAAGATCCCCATCGGACCGTTCCAGATGACCGTTTTTGCCTGTTCAATGATCTTCGCGTATTTCTCGATAGTTTCAGGGCCAATATCGACGCCGATCTGGTCGGGACCGATGGTGGTGACAACTTCACTAAGCGCGCCGGCCTTAATCTCCCGGACGACTATATGATCTACCGGCAGCACCAATTTGTCTCCCGCCGATTCGAGTAATTGCTGGGCCAGTTCTATCTTGTCCACTTCAACCAGCGACTTTCCGCTGGGCTCTCCCTTGGCGCGAAGGAAGGTGTATGCCATGGCTCCCCCGATGAGAAGCTTGTCGACAACTTTCAGAAGATTCTGTATCACCTCGATCTTGTCGGAGACCTTGGCGCCTCCGATGAGGGCCACCGACGGGTGTTCCGGATTCTGGATGGCTCTACCCAGCCACTCGAGTTCTCGGTCCATCAGTAGACCGGCGGCCGCGAGAGGGAGATAAGAGGTGATTCCCACCGTGGAGGAATGGGCGCGGTGAGCGGATCCAAACGCGTCGTTCACGTAAATATCGGCAATCGCGGCCAACTGCTTTGAGAAATTTGGATCATTAGCCTCTTCTTCTGGATGGAAGCGTAGGTTTTCGAGAAGTAGTACTTCGCCGGGCTTTGGCTTCATGGCCAACGTCTCTGAACCAATGGAATCTGGCGCCATTCCGAC
>CBAAAA010000307.1:0-6199 GCA_964658695.1 uncultured Solirubrobacteraceae bacterium
GGCCAGCAGACAGCCAATCCGGCCCACGCCAATACCGATACAAAGTGGGATAGCGAATACGTCGCCTGTTCGCGTTCGAATTCCACTGAGTTTCTTCGTAATCTCCACGCCCAACCAGCCACCGAGCAGTCCACCGACAACTGTTTTCCCGCCGCTGGGAGTGAGTAGTTGTGAGAAGGTGAGCAGCGTGAGTGGGGTTTGCTCAAGCAAACCTAGCACCCGGCTTCCAACAAGGGCGCCGACTAATGCTGCGGCGATGACGGTCCAGCGTTGCTGATTGGTGAGTACGTCCCCCAGGCTACGACTTTCTTTTTTGTAGGCCGCAAATCCGAGAACGTAGCCAAGTCCCTCGAATACTAAATGCCATTCGGGATGTGATGGGAGCCGAAGCATGCAGCGCGATCTGTCCTACAGAGGCTATCAGAAGATCGCGCGCATCCACGAACATTCTGCAGACGAACCACAGGTAAGTCACGACATCTGAACATACAATCGGCCCGCCGAAAGTTCCAGAACCAGCAGCAAAGCGGAGTCCATTCTGACGGATTACTTCCCTCCCCATCAGCCACTTCGAAGCTGACTTACCCGCCCAAGCCCGAACCACAATCAGGCTCGAACCGGCTCAGTCGAAGACGGCCAGTGCTGCTTATCCAATATTTCACCAGGCCCCCCCGATAATGCTCCACTGCCGGATTAGTCACAATCTGCGCATGCGCCGCAATCTCCACATCCAGATCGGCTTCTGCCTCGATCGACCCTTTGAGCGTTGCTAAGCCGGCCGATTCGCCCCGATTTATCGAAAGTTTACGATCGGTCCGACACGTACCTTCATAACAGCGAGAGCGGTGTACCGTTCGCGCTTGACAACCAGAAAAGCAATCGGTAGGATTTCCTTAGAATTCTAATTACCTTCTAAGGACAAAACGAAGACCGGAGACCTGTTATGCCGAATACCGAAGTTAAACCTCGCTTCACTATCACCGACAGCACCATTTTGCTGGTTGACCATCAGAAGACAACGCTCGATTGGGTGAAGAGTATGCCTAAGGCGAACGTGATCGCCAGTTGCCGTGTGTTGGCGCGCATGGGCACCACTTTCAACCTGCCCTTGTTCCTGACCACCACGATGGAAGAATATGTCGGGGCCACAATAGACGAAATCCAGCAGGTTGCAGCCGACGCCTTTCAATCGCGCTTCAAACGAGGCGGAATCTTAAGCTGCTTCGATCAACCTGAGCTGGCAGCGGCAGTAAAGTCGACCGGTCGCCCAAATCTAATCGTGGCCGGATTGACGACCGACATCTGCCTGTTCTGGGCTGCTCGCGATGCGGTCCGGCTTGGTTACAACGTGATGGTGGTGGCCGATGCCTGCGGCACCATGACCTCGCTTGGAGACGAAACCACCTTCGACCGACTGCGCCATTTGGGAGTTACTGTCGCCGTGACAAACCAGGTGGTAACCGAACTGCAGAATGACTTCGGCAGTCCGGACGGTATTAAAGCCCAGAAGATTCTCGGCGACGAAGTGATTTCAAAGCTTCAACCGTAAGCATTTGTCAGCGTTCACTGAACGGGAACGGGGAAACATGCTTCGGAACACGATTGCTATGCGGGGTCGCTTACTTCAAATCACTTGTGTTTTGTGGTGCCTGTCAGGGGTAAGGAGTTCCGGTCAGTCGGCAACTCCTCCCGTCTCCGTCGTTCCGCCGCAATACACGCCGCTGGTTTACGACATAGATTGGACCTATTTGAAAGATCCGGAGGTTCAACGGGACTGGACCGACCGACTGCATTACTTGCAACTGGGTACTCCAGAGCAGTTTCTGAGTATCACGGGGCAGATTCGGGAACGGGGCGAGTATCAGGATTATCCAGGATGGGGCGCACAGCGTCCAGACAACGGCTATCTTCTACAGCGATATCTGCTAAGTGGCGATCTTCATCTGGGAGATCACTTTCGAACCTTTATTCAACTCAACAGTGGTCTTATTTCGGGTCGCGATGGAGGATCGCGACCCGGCATCGACAGTGACAAACTGGATTTCAATCAGGCGTTTCTGGACTTAATGTTCAGTAACAAGCGAAAGACGGATATGACCGTCCGCCTGGGCCGACAACTGGTATCGCTCGGTTCCACACGCCTGGTGGCCACGGGCGCCGGACTCAACGTTGAACAACCGTTTGACGGAGTGAGACTCACAGTCAGGGCAGCGAGTTGGACGGCCGACCTGCTTGCGCTCAGGCCAACCTTAATCCAAACAGGCTCATTCGATAACAGGCCCAACTCCTCGGAAGCGCTCTGGGGTCTATATGCCACGCATTCATTTCCTGGGTTGAAACATGGGAACCTCGACGTGTACTACTTAGGGTTCGACCATAAGAGCACACGGTATACCCAGGGCATCGGCCGCGAACAGAGAGAGACTCTAGGAGCTAGAGTCTGGTCTCATACGGCAACCTGGGATTACGATTTCGAGTACACGGGGCAGTTCGGCAGTTTCGCCAACGGTAACATCCGGGCTTGGGGAGCCGGCTATCACCTTGCCTATACATTTTCAGACCGGCGATTCTTGCCGCGACCTGAACTGGATGGCGGATTCTTGAGCGGCGATGGCAACCCCCGTGACAAAACGCTAAGCACGTTCAATCCACTGTTCCCTAACGGAAACTACTTGAGTGAGAGTATCCTGCTTGGCCCATACAACCTGATTATTACGCGGCCCACCGTCAAGATGACGCTTTCGAAGAAGGCGAGTATCAACACGAATGTCGAGTTCCTCTGGCGTGAAGCGGTGAGCGATGGTGTTTACAACATTGTCGGCATCTTGACCCATCCGGCTTCACGATCGAACGCCCGCTACATCGGTTCGCAGATCCAGCAAGAGCTCAGTTACGCCTTCAGTCGCCACTTGACGGGGGCGCTTGCCTACGAACATTTTTTTTCCGGTGCATTTCTCAAGCAGAGCCCGCCCGGACACAGTTTGAACTTCGTATCGCCCCAGTTGACGTGGAATTTTTGAGGAACTCGCGCAAAACGGTCGCGGAAGGGGGCGCGCCACCCAAAGTCTTAGCGAGTTCCTTTGACGAGTTGTGGCACGCAGCCGCGCCCTTCGCGCTCCCAAGGGCGAGCCATGCCTGGCTGATCATCGGGTTGACTTTGGCAAATGGTTATTGCCTGGGCGCCGGCTGCGTGGAGCGATTCGTCAACTACCAAACTTGGCCCAAGATCGACACTGGATCATTCCAGGCATATCATCGGGCTCAGACTCCACTCATCCGCTGTTTCGTTGTGCTACCACTGGGCATTTCCACGTTGCTGCAAGTTGCAGTGCTGCTCATATATAGAAAGATGGGGATCGACAGCGGACCGATCTGGATTATGCTTGCGTCTTCGCTCGTCGGGACACTATCAACGGTTTTCCTGCAGTTGCCTATCCATCGAAAGTTCGATCGGGATGGTTATTCAGAGGTTTTGATGCAGCGGCTATTGACTACCGATTGGATTCGGAAGGCGGCAGATGTGCTCCGCTTCTTGGTGACTGCCTTGTTGCTCAAGAACCTTATCCAGCCTTAAGCAGTCGAAGACTGATGGTCAGCTGTCTTCCTGTCCGGGTGCAGCCTGCAACTTTCGAAGTAGTGTAGTGACGGTTTTCTTCTCCTCCGTAGAGATGCCCTTCATTGCTGCCGAGAGATGTTTAGCATGTAAGGGGAAGACGCGCCGCAGGAGTCTCCGGCCTTCGTCTGTGATGCTGCCCAGGATCATGCGATGATCCTCCTCCTTCGGACGACGAACCATAAAGCCGCGCTGCTCAAGTTTCTTCACGGTGTAGGTGGTGCTGGCGCCAGTGAGAAGGATGCGGTCACTCAACTCACCCAAGGGGATGGGACCGCCGTGATAGAGCGTCATCAACACAGAAAATTCAGTCATTGTCAAGCCTAGCTTCAACATGCGAGGACGTACCTGATCGTCCACGTACTTAAACGAACGACCAATGGCGAGGATAAGTTGGAGCGACGCTTTTTCGTCCCGGTCTTCTTTGTCGGCTAGGTCTTCAGGACGTTTGGCGATGCCTGAGCCGATGAGCCGCGTCATCTCTGAAGGATAGCGGAACTATTCAACCGAAATATCTTTGGCGGCAAACCGGAAGCACCTGCTTGGACGGCTTCATAGAAAGGATCTGCGTCGAACGTCGCGAGAAGTATCGGAGTAAATTCAGGCTGTAACCTTTCAGCTCGCGCCTAACCTCAGTCCCCTTGAAAGCTGCGAAAACTTGAGCGCTCCCGGGAACGTAGACGTTAAGCTTAATGGTCCGGCATCCCAGTGGATGAGTGCATCACTTCGCTTTGGAACTCATCTGCCGAAACCTCATCCTGAGTGGGCGTCTGCCCGTCACAAGCCAAAACTGCGGCGAATGAGAGCAAGACCGGCTTCACGGGGTCCCTTTCAAATCTTAGATCTCCCGCCCTTCACGGAAGAGAACGGTTGAGCATGTGATGGCTGATGGCCAGTCACAAAGGGCCGAGTAACGCGCTTATCCGCTGATGTGACTCGGATTGGCGTATCGGGCTGGATTAGGAGCGAAAAACACAGTTGTGCCGGCAAGCTCCTGGTTCGTCATCAATCCGGAAGGCGCCCAACCTCTCACATGTTTTCCGCTCTTGCTATCACGGGCAGGAAAACCACCCTACCCCTGAACCGGCTCGTTCGACGATCGCCAGTTCTGCTCGTCCCAATACTTAACCCGCCCCTCCCGATAAGACTCCACCGCCAGATTGATCACAATCTGCGCATGCGCCGCCGTCTCCACATCCAGATGCGGCTTCTGCCGCGAACGCATACACGACAAGAAGTTCCCGATATGCGCCTGCATCATGTCGTACTGCTCCACCGGAATCTTAATTTCATCCTTGCCGAACTTGTAGCCGGGGAACGGCGCTCTTGCATCCTGGCCTTCTTGCCGGACAAGCTCAGGGCGAACGGTGATATCCGGCGTGGACTCTTCGAACATGCCGTGCTCGACCATGATGATCGTGCCTTCATGTCCGCGAATCAACCCGGGAATATGCTGCGAGTTCGCCATCGAAGAACTCAGCACCAGCGAATGCCCCTCCGCATAATCCGCCATGAGATTAAAGGTGTCGGGTACTTCCCGGTCGTCTTTGAAGATGTACTTGCCGCCGGAGGCAATCACCTTGGTAGGAAATTGCGGCTTATCCCAGCAGATATTCAACGGCGCAATTACGTGAAAGAAAAGATCGGTCGCAATGCCGCCCGAATAGTCCCAGTATTTGCGGAACCGGAAGTAGCGGTCCGCATCGTACGGTCTCTCCTGCGCGGGACCAAGCCACGTTTTCCAATCAATGAAGTCTTCGCCCTTCTTGTCCGGCCCGGCGCTGGCATCGATGGGCCAGTTCCACTCGCCCTCAATTGAGTTGCGATGATAAGAGCCCTGGCTCATAATCATCTTGCCGATCATGCCGTCAGCGATGGCTTTTTTCGCCTTCCACCACTGGTCAGCCGACGTCGTCTGAGAGCCGACCTGAACCACTCGCTTACTGTCGCGCGCGGCCTCGATGATCTGCTTCACCTCCGGCGTCGTATGCACCATGGGCTTTTCCATGTACACGTCTTTTCCCTGCCCCATAGCGTCCAGCGCAATGCGCGCGTGCCAGTGATCGGGAGTCGCGACAATCACCGCGTCGACCTCGGGCAACGCGATAGCTTCCCGGTAGTCTAGGAACCCTTTGGCTTTGAAGCGGTCGGCAGCGGCGCGTTTTCGCTTCTCATAAACGTCACAGACCGCCACAATCTGGCAGGCGTTGCTGTTCTTCTCCGCAAATTGCGTGAACGTTTCGCCATCGGAAGAGCCCCTTCCTCCGCAACCGATCAGTGCAATATTAATGCGGTCGTTAGCGCCAAGCACGCGACTGGGAGTTAACTTCGGCGTCGCCTTGGCGAACGCTTTGTTTGTAAGAGCCACGCCCGCGCTTAAGGCGCCGGTGCGTTTCAGGAAATCGCGTCGATCGAATTTATCAGTGGACATGCGGTCTATCGCCCTTCAAGGAGGAGTTTATAACAAAGGATTTGCTGCCGGTGCACTCAGCTTCGCATCTCAACCAGGTGAGTGAATTCCGGCGCCGGCTGAAAGAGTATCGGTCGGGAAATAAAACGCGTCGCTGGATCTTTGTGCCGTATGAC
>CBAAAA010000308.1:0-6179 GCA_964658695.1 uncultured Solirubrobacteraceae bacterium
GTTCAGGAGTCTGTGGCGCAGCGTACGATCTTGGCGGTGCTTGCGGCCCGAGACGATCTCATGGCTGGTTTCACGGCGGAACGCGACATGGGTACCGAGGGAGCTGGCTCTGCTGACACCGCAGTCCGTGAGGCCATCGATAAAGGACTGATTCCCGGCCCACATCTGCGCGTCAGCGGAAACGCAGTCGATATTCTTGGGGGCCACGAAGATGCCAATCGATTTAACCCGGAGCAGCATGTTCTTTCGAACGCCACGCGGGCAAATTCAGCCACGGAGTTGGTTGCGGTCATCCGGGAACAGTTCAAGGAAGGCGCGGACTTTGTCAAAATCTACGAAACCGGCCCGGACTCCATCGTGGATGGCAGACTGTCCACGCCTTACCAATACTCGCTTGAAGAACTGTCCGCTGCTGTGCATGAAGCAGCGCGCGTTCACAAGCGTGTTGCCGTGCATGCCACTGGTGAGCCCGGCACTCTCTTCGCCGCACAAGCTGGTGTGGCTTCGATCGACCATGCCGATGAGATCAGCACAGAAACGATGCAGCTGATGAAGTCGAAAGGTATCTTCACGGTTCCAACTCTCACCATCTCGGAGTACTTCGCCTCCCGTGCTTCGTCCAAAGAGGCGGGAGAGCGATTGCGCGAGCTGGCCGACGTAAAGCGGCGTAATTTTAAGCGGCAGTTGGAGGCGGGTGTTCCAATGGCGGTGGGTTCTGACGTGGGTCCGTTTCCACACGGTACGCAGGCAGCCGAATACAAGTGGATGGTTGATTACGGAATGAAGCCCGCCGAGGTGTTGCAGGCCGGGCTTTTGCATGGCGCTCAATTGCTGGGTTGGGAGAATTCGATTGGCGCTCTCAAGCCAGGCTATTACGCGGATATCATCGCCGTCCGGGGAGATCCTTTGCAGGACATCACAGCATTAAGCAGAGTGACGTTCGTGATGAAGAGCGGCAACGTCTACCGGCGCCAATGAAGCTTTTGCGGTTGCTAAACGCGCTCCTGCTGACAGGCGTTCTGATGCAGGCTCAGCAGAAAGCCCACGAATGGAAAGCAAGTTGGATCGATTGCCCCGGAAGCGATCCGCAAGCCTACGGCGTCTATCACTTTCGCAAAGTCTTTCAATTAGCGAGTAAGCCGGAGTCCCTGGTCCTCTACGTCTCGGGCGACAACCGGTATCAGTTGTATGTAAATGGCGAACGGGTTTCGTCAGGCCCTGCGCGTAGCGATCTGACCCACTGGCGGTATGAAGTAATTGATGTTGCCTCGAATGTGCATTCCGGCGCAAATGTTTTAGCTGCGGTGGTTTGGAACGACGGCGAACACCGGGCTGTGGCGCAAGTAACCAATCGCACAGCGTTCCTGGTTGAAGCCGAGGATGCTGCTTTCTCGGAAGTGAATACCAAGCCAACATGGAAGGTTTCGGCGGATGGGTCGTATGCGCCGTCCCTCTTGCCGGGAGACCAGAGTACCGGTTATTACGCACTTGGTCCGAATGAAAAGGTCGATGGGACGCTTTTTCCATGGGGTTGGGAGCAGCCCGATTTCGACGATTCGACCTGGAGCGCTGCGCGAGCGATCAGCCGTGCCGCTCCGCGTGATGCTCGGGATTCGCCCAATGCCTGGATGCTGGTCCCAAGCGAGATTCCGCAGGAAGAGCAGACTCCGGAGCATCCGCTTCGGGTTCGAAGCGCAACTGGAATTACTCATCCGGCAGACTTCCCGAACCATGCCGTGGTTGTTCCGGCACACACCGGCGCGACGTTACTGCTGGATCAGGGATATTTGACGACAGCCTATCCGGAAGTTGTGGTTAGCGGTGGGAAATCTTCGACGATTGAACTGCATTATGCGGAGGCGCTCTACGACAACAACGGCGCAACCCCGCTCACGAAAGGCGATCGGAACGTCGTCGAGGGTAAGAAATTTCTCGGTCCCTTTGACACTTATATTTCTGATGGTGGCGACGGACGCGTTTATCGGCCATTATTCTGGCGAACCTACCGTTACCTCCAACTACACGTCGAGACCGATGACCAAGCTCTGACGCTTTCCACTCTGCGCGGAATATTCACCGCTTATCCTTTCCAGCAACTGGCCGCCCTTTCGGTCAGCAAGTCCGCGGATAGCGAGGTGCAGCGAATCCTTCAAACCGGGTGGCGAACCGCACGACTCTGCGCGCACGAAACATACATGGATTGCCCATTCTATGAAGAGCTTCAGTATGCGGGCGACGCGCGGATCCAAATGATGGTCTCGCTGTATATGACGGGAGATGCGCGCTTGATGAAGAACGCCATCAGCCTCATCAACTCGTCCCGAACAGCGGAAGGTGCGACTTACAGCAGGGCGCCTTCCCATCTGCAGCAATATATTCCGCCATTCTCGCTGTGGTGGATCGGGATGGTTCGGGATTACTGGATGTATGTTGACGATCCGGAGTTTGTGCGGTCGATGCTGCCTGGCGTACAGGCCGTCTTGAGCTTCTATGCCAGCTATCAGAAGCAGAGCGGATCGCTGGCGCGTATGCCGTGGTGGAACTTCGTTGACTGGGTAAGGGAGTGGCGGAACGGCGAACCTCCGGCGGATCCGGATGGCTCTTCCGCCGCTGCCCTGGATTTGCAATTACTGATGGCTTATCAGTGGGCCGCTGAACTCGAGGGTGCATTTGGGAGAGGCTCGCAGGCAGACGAGTACCGGCAATGGGCCGCGCAGTTGAAGGCAACCATTCTCCAGAGTGACTGGGACATCGGCCGAGGCTTGTTTGCGGATCAGCCCAACCATTCCACTTACTCACAGCAAGTAAATACGCTGGCTGTGCTGGCGCACGTAGTTACCGCGGACCAGGCGCGCGGGGTAGTGGTCAAGATGTTCAGCGATCCGTCGTTGGCGCAGTCTTCGATTTACTTTCTGGCTTATACTAATGCAACGCTGCGGGAAGCGGGGCTGGGCGATCGGTATCTGTCGTCTCTACGGCAGTGGCGGGAGATGTTAGACGCTGGCTTAAGCACTTGGGCGGAAGAGGATCGTCCGGGAACGCGCTCGGATTGCCATGCCTGGGGAGCAAGTCCGAATTTCGAGTTTCTACGCACTGTTGCAGGCATTGAGTCCGCGGCTCCTGGATTCAAACGGGTCCGTATCGCTCCGAATCTCGGAACACTCGAAGAGGTGAACGCGCGTATGCCTCACCCTGCCGGCGCCATCGCTGTTTCGCTGCATAGTCATGGAAAAGGAATCAGCGGCACTGTAAGCCTGCCGCCAGGCGTCTTCGGAGACTTCGAATGGCACGCTAAGCAACAGATCCTTCGGCCGGGCGAGAACCAGATCCGCGTTCGATAACCGGCCTTCGTTACCGTTCCATCCAGACAGTCACGCCACCCGGGGGGACATTGCGGCCGCCCACAAGAATCGGCGCATCCGATCCGGCCGGAATAGACTCAGTCTGGCTGGCGAAGTTAGTAGCGACCCAGAAGCCGTCTCTCCAGTCGACTACAAAGTTGGGCGCGAGGTTCGCCGGCGCTGCTCCTGCGCTGGCGTAGACCTGATGAACCAGCGCTCGTTCAAATTCTCCGCCCAGCGTATCGACTCCGATGTAAGTCACGCTTCCGTTTC
Source organism: uncultured Solirubrobacteraceae bacterium (assembly GCA_964658695.1). Taxonomy (GTDB): domain Bacteria; phylum Acidobacteriota; class Terriglobia; order Bryobacterales; family Bryobacteraceae; genus Bog-105. The sequence goes on from CBAAAA010000308.1 coordinate 3,615, forward strand.
CTAGTTTGCGAGTCACTGCAGCCGGCCGGCCGGTGTAATATTGGTCAGCGTAAGTCGCGAGCACTTGCGTGCCGCTGTCCGGCTCCAGGATCTCGCCCCAGGACCCCCAGGCGTAGGTCTTCCCACCGGCGGTTACATGTCCGTCTACTCCAACCGGCAGATCATCGTAAAACGGAATTTTTGCGCCGATCAAAGGAAGGATCGGCATGGCCCACGGACCCTCCCAGAGATGTCCCTGCATGTCCTTCTCACCTGTGCGGCAAGTGAGTATCAGGTGGCCTCCGTTTCGAACGTAGTCATCGAAGCGGTGGGCGAGATCCGCATCCATCAACTGAAAGGCCGGGGCTACCACGAACGGGTGCTTACTGAAATCGCGATCGGGGGTAAGTACATCAACGGGCGCTTCAACGCTCTTCAGTGCGCGATAGTAGTGCATCCAATGTGACACGGTGTCCCAGCGGATTGTTTGCCGGTGATTCGAAATATCCCAGCGATTGTCGTAGGAGATGAGAAAGGCCGTCCGCCGGGCCGCATAGGACTTCGGCTCGACCGCATCAGCGCGATAATGCGAGCGAAGATCCACAATCTCGTGCATCGCTTGCGAAAATTCGCGGCCGCCTGGGGACGGCGTCACCCCGTCGGTCTCCACTAAGCCCTTGTGGTAAAGCTCGGAGCCGTAGAGCGGCTGTCGATAACGGTATGTACATACCATACGCGCCCCCGCGCCGAACGCCCGCAGCAGCCACATGTGAATTGCGCCAGGCAGCGGCCAAGGATTGGTTTGCCCCCAATTGACTTCGCCCGGCTGTAGTTCCATAGGGCCGGACAGTCCGTTAAACGAACGCATAAAGTCGTGCATGAAAGACATCTGCGAAGCGCTTCCAAGACGAAATCCGAGCGGGCCTTCATTCAAGTCGCCGTGCACGGGATAGAACGTCCAGGTAAATACGTCGAGCGCCGTTTGTGACAATGACGGGTCCACATCCTCATGCAGCGCCATGAAATTGGTTGTGATCCACTGATCCTTCGAATACTGGCGCAGCACCGTTGCTTGCATGCTGATGTAATTAGCTGTTTCATGGGCAAACCACCGGTCGAAATCCAGCACAGAGTGCGGGCTTGGATCGGCAACCAGAGTTTCCGGATTCGGGATCTCGATCTGGCTGAAATCCTGGTAGTTCATGGACCAGAACGCCCCTCCCCATGCCACGTTCAGCTTATCGACGGCTCCGTATTTCTCGCGCAGCCAATCCCGGAACTTGGCGGTTGCGGCCTGCGAGTATGAATAACGACGTCCGTAGTGACTGAGCTCGTTATCAATCTGCCAACCCCATACACGTGGGTCTTTGCCGAACCGTTTGGCCAGCTCGGCATCGATTTTGCTGACGTAATCGCGATAAACCGGAGAACTCCAGTCGGCCTGTTCGCGACTACCGTGCTGCATGGTGCGGCCTTGTGCATCCACCGTCAGTACTTCCGGGTGGGCCTTCACCAGCCACACCGGCGGCGTCGCACTTGGCGTGCACAGAATGACCTTTAAACCGTTGCGGTGCGCCAGCTCGACGTTCTTTTCAAGCCAGTCGAACTCGTACTTCCCTTCGCTTGGCTCCATGTAATACCAGGCGAACTCGCCCATATGAACGTATTCCATGCCAAGTTTCCGGATGTTGGCCATGTCCCGCGCCCACTGCGATGCAGGCCATGCCTCTGGATAGTAATAGGCGCCGATCGTCAGCATGTCCTGTTTGGGGAACCAATGAGGATTGGGCGCCGGCAAGAGCGGCCGGGAAATCATCGACGACAGAAGCAGCGCTGACCAGACGAATCGCAGTGGGCTCATTGGACTGCATTGCTATCGAGGATGCAGCCGATAAGCGGGAAGGCCGAGATCTACCGCGGTTTACTTCTTTATCGAAGCTTCGATTTCGCTCCACTCGTCGTCGCTCAACTTAATATCTGCCGAAGCGATATTTTCTTCCAGATGAGCTACCGAAGAGGTACCGGGAATGGGAAGAATAACCGGCGCCCGATGAAGCAGCCACGAAATGGAGAGTTGTGACAGTGTCGCCCCGTGTCTCTTAGCTGCCTCATCCAACGTCCCGCCCGGCTTGGCTAATTTGCCTGATGCAACCGGGGCCCAGGGGATAAATGCAATGTTGTTCTCAATGCAGTATTTGAGCGTGTCCTCATGTTCACGATCGGAAATGTTGTACCGGTTCTGAACGGAGACAATCGGGGCGGTCTTCCTGGCGCGCTCAATTTCGTCGGGCTTTACCTCAGACAGGCCGATGTGCCTGATCTTTCCAGCCGTCTGCATTGTCTTCAGCGCTCCCAGTGATTCCTCGACCGGAACTTTAGGGTCGATGCGATGCAACTGGTAGAGTTCGATGCGCTCCAGGCGAAGACGCCGAAGACTCATCTCCACTTCCTGGATCAGATACTCCGGACGCCCCACGACCGCCCACTTGTTTGGGCCCTGACGAGTGAATCCGCCCTTCGTTGCAATGATGACTCCTTCTTTGTAAGGCGCGAGCGTCTCTCCGATGAGCCTTTCACTGACCTCTG
>CBAAAA010000309.1:0-6170 GCA_964658695.1 uncultured Solirubrobacteraceae bacterium
GTCAGCCGGCAGAATATGGGTGGCAAGATGACTGTCGTGGCAATGGACGCCGATCAACGAACCCTTTCTTTAATCCAGAAAGGCGTGATCTCAGCGACTATTGCCCAGAAGCCGTTCACGATGGGCTATTTCGGGGTCAAGCTGGTGGATGAGCTTCATCACCGTCCGCCTTCCCCGTTAAGCCAGAACTATGCGCAAGATTCGTTCTCGCCGCTCCCGACCTTCGTCGACACTGGCGCATTCATCGTCGACAAAGACTCAGTCGGCAGTTTCATCCAACAGACGCAAGCTCACTCGGGCGGCGGACAATAAAGCTTGAATTTACGGGTCCCCCGCCCGCGGCCGATTTACTTAGTTAATTCCAAGGGCGGGACGATTGAATGGTTCAAGGTCACGAACAAAGAGGTAGTAGAAGTGTCCATGACAGGACACCATCAGGGTCTGGTGATCAAATCCCCGGCCACACGGCAGGATTTGTGCTCCTCGAGGCAGCTTCGAAACTGGACCTAGGTCCGCGATGCCATCCCCCGACGGGAGAACCTGGATGGCGGCGGTATCGTCCGGGAGGGTGTAGAGTTGACCCGCGGTGAAGCGTTCACGCGGGGTTGCAGAAACTGAGCTATACATTGCGCTCTACTTTCCGTGGTTCAATCCTTAAACTCGCCTTATGTGAAAAAGGGCTTGGTTAATCTTATAATTCACAAGAATTTAAGTCAATAGTCCATTTGAAAGCATGGGCGTGCACAGTGAGGACGCGTGTTGGAGGGTTCACTCTTCGCCGTCGGGAACCGCGGTATCTCCGGTATCAGCCGCCCAATCGTCTGCGGGAACATCTCCGAAGTTTGTCAGCCCAAGCCGCCCGTCATCGGCCTGCATGATCTCGATTCCGTCAAAGTCCTCTCGCTCCTCCTCCAGATCAAAGCGATTTGAAGAAGGATGGCTGATGGAACTCTCTCCGCCAAACGCGGTGTCGTCGATAGTCTTGTGGGCGTCGCCACTCCCTTTTTCGGTGGGCCGGGCTTCATTATCGCCGGTGTCTTCGCGATCTCCGCGATGAACTCCGCCGTCGTTGGGTCCGAGTTCCAGCGGGTACGCCGCCGGTCCGTCGAGGACTTGCCAGACGGATGGTATGTGCGCCGGGAATGCGCCGCTTTTCTGAAAACCGCTTGTGTATATCTGAAGCATCGCTCTGTTGACCACACGTGTACCGGTTTGGTTACCCTTGCAACCGGCCCGGCGTTGCGAACTTAGTGGGAACATTCCACACTATGAGTATCAGTATGAGTGAGGATCGCCTTTTTTCAATTACAAGCGAACTTGCTTCTCCGGAAGAACTGCGGGCCAGGATTGCTGAGCTGGAAGGCTCGATCCTCGGCTTGCGGCAGCGTCTTGGCTCGTATAACCTGATTTTTCTCCAGAATCCTTCGCCCGCCATCGCCTACGATCCCACGTCTCTTGAAATTCTCGAGGCAAACGAGGGAGTGCTGAACGTCTACGGCTACACGCGCCAGCAGCTCTTAGCCAAAACGCTGTTCCATCTATTCGGGCCTGTTTCGGCCAAAGATCAGGCGAGCATAACTCAAGAACTCTCAAAACCTGTCAACACTCTGGGCCCTTTCACGCACAGGACGGCTGCTCAACGAGACCTGTTCGTTCGGATGTTGATCCTTCCCCTCGACCTGGATGGACGAGACAGCCGTATTGTTCTTATTCAGGATGAGACCCGGCGACACCTTGCGGAGGAGGCCTTGCGCGCCAGCGAAGAACGCTATCGTGAGCTCTTCGAAAATGCCAACGACGTCATCTTTCTCCAGGACCTTAAGGGAAAGCTGCTCGCCGTCAATCGGGCGGCGGAGTATCTGACAGGGTACGCCCGGAGTGAGATTCTGGGCCAAGACTTCTCGATCCTCATCGCTCCGGAGGCTCACGAGCTGATCCACGACACGATCCGCGCTCATTTGGGAGGAAGTCCTACTCAACACTTCGAACTACCGGTCGTCTCGAAGCTTAAAACCCGGCGATCGCTTGAGATAAGCACCCGTATTATCTATCGTCGAGGACATCCGAGCGCGATTCAAGGCATCGGCCGTGACATCACGGAACGCAAGCAGGCGCAGCAGGACCTGATCGAATCGTCTCGCGAATTGAAGCTGAAGAATGAGGCGCTCAGTAAGGCCCTGATTCTGGCTAGGGAAGCAACCCAGCTCAAAGAACAATTTCTGGCCAACACCTCCCACGAACTGCGCACGCCGATGAACGGCATCATGGGGATGGTCAATCTGCTGAAAGACACACCGCTTGTTCCCGAACAGCGCGAGTACGTTGACGCAATCAGCGAATGTGCCGACGATCTACTGATTATCATCAGTGACTTGCTCGATTCCTCACAGATCGAGGCCGGCCGGCTTTTTCTGGCCGAAGACCTGTTCGACCCTCGCGAGAGCCTCAAATCTGTGGTAAAGATGCTTTCAGTTAAGGCGCTGAGCAAGGGGCTTTCGCTCTCTTTCGAGATTGATCCGGGGCTCCCTGACGCCATGCTGGGAGATGCAGTTCGTTTTCGGCAAATTCTGACCAATTTGATCGCAAACGCGTTGAAATTCACCCCGGTAGGCGGCGTAGTGATTCGGATGAAAGTCGATGCGCCGGGTAGTGCGCTGTATTGCGAGGTCGTCGATTCCGGCATCGGAGTTGAAGAATCGGTTCGCGAGCGCATCTTTGAGGCATTTTTCCAGGCAGATGGAACGTTGAGACGCCGCTTTGGGGGAACCGGTTTGGGTTTGACGGTGTGCAAGCAACTCGTAAGCATTATGGGAGGGCGGATCGGAACTCACGACAACGGATCCGAACCTGGCGCGACGTTCTGGTTCGAGTTGCCGCTGCGTGCGCAGGCAGTGCAGACCGCCCTCGCCTGAAAAGACGATGGCCGGACAAGTCTAAATTCATGATTACGGTGGGGCCGAACACTGCGCTCGCCCTCTCGTTCTCGGGCGTTCTGGGAATCTATCTGGAATGCCTGCGACCCGGCCGGATTATCTACGGCTGCCTGGGAATAGCGCTTCTCTTCTGGGGTTGTTACTCGCTTTGGCTGTTCCACATGAGACTTGAAGGCTTGCTGCTGCTGGCCGTTTCACTCCTTTTGTTCGCCTTTGAGGCGTTCTTCAATGCCCGCTTCTTCGCCGGCGCCGCCGCCACTGTGGCTCTGTTTGGGGGCCTGAAGACGCTTTTGGCGCCTCCGCATCGCCTTCATCCAGTGTTCGCGTTTTCCATTGCGGTAGTGCTTGGCTTAATCACCACGCTACTTTGCGCTTCTGCCCGTGAAGCCAGGCGAAGCAAATGGGCCGACCTGCCGCAAAAACCATAACACGCAAGATTGGAACAGATCACGCCCGGCGTGCGTAAGACACACTGTAGGTATCAGCCTGCACCTTATGAAGTCTGCCTTCCCCCTACTTGTCCTTGCCGCATCTTTGAACCTGGTCCGTCCTGCCGCTGGCGCGATCGATACAGGGCTGCTTTCGCTTGCTCCCGAGTCAACCGTTCTCGTCACCTCGATCGACGCGGATGCGACTCGGAATTCCGATTTCGGGCAATATCTGCTTCGTCGAATGTCGTCAGAAGATCAGCATCTGCAACAATTCATCACCGACACCGGCTTCGATCCCCGCCGCGATCTGCAAGATTTCCTGGTAGTCAGCCTGCGACCGTCTCACGCACAAGGATCCTCCAAATTCGCGATCTTAGCCCGAGGAAACTTCGACGTGAACCGGATTTCGGCTTCCGTCAAGGCCAACAAAACGTTCGCCCGTCAGCCCTACAGCGGCACCACTCTCTTTATCAGGCGAACACCGGGTGACGATAGCGCATTCGCCTTTGTAGATACTGGAGTTGCAGTTTTGGGTAATGTCGCGACCGTCAAGGAGATTCTCGACCGCCGCACTAATCCCAGCACGCTTGATCCCGGCCTCGTTCAGCGCATTCAGAAGGTCGGATCTTCTAACGATCTCTGGTTTGCCTCGCTGCTTTCCGGAGACTTCCTCGGCAATCGCATTGAGCTCCCCGGTGCGGCCTCTAATTTGAAGGAATCGTCCGCTTTGCAGTCAATACTGCAATCGACCGGTGGGGTTCACCTGGGCAATCAGGTCGTGCTCTCGTTCGACGCCACTACTCGCTCGCCGGAAGATGCCACCTCGCTGACCGACGTGGTTCGTTTCCTTTCGAGCATGATCCAGACACAGCGCCGCAGTAACGCGAGCGCCACCATTCTGGCGTCCGCTATGGACCAGATGGATCTCCGTGCGACCGGCCCGGAAGTGCATCTTGGTCTTTCAATCAGCGAGAAGAATCTTGAACTTCTGGCTCAGTCCGACTCTAAACACGATCAATAAAGCCGAAGACAAACCAGCCGTAAGCCGCGATTCCAGCTCCCACCAGCGCAGAGACTATCGCTCCTACGAAAAGAGGTCGCCGCTTGAACAAGATGGAGAGCGACGAAAGCACAATCGCCAGTTCCAGGAACACCTCGCCAAAGTGGAAAGAATCGGCCTGGCGGCCCATTTTATCCCGTTCCTTCTCAAATTCCAGAGCCTCGTGCTGAATTTCGGTGGTCTGCTTCTTATAGCGGTCGCTATCGCCCGAATACTTCTTGACTACCGCCGCATCCCCTTTGGCAGTCCCCAGCAAGTCGGTCGCCGACTGCGCGATGTAATGGCGGATGTCTTTGGCTTGATAAAAAGCCCACTGATCAGACGCGCGCTGCTGGCTCAATAACTTTTCAGTGTTGTAGTGTTGTCCCAACACCGAAACAATGGCCAGGGACGCCGCGATAATGGCCATGGTCCCGGCTACGATTTTGTCGAACGGATCTCGTGCATGCTGAGCATGCTCAACAACTTCTTCTTCAGCGGACATAAGTTGATTGTGACTCAGACCGGAGTTGGTTAGGCACTCCCGGCTTCCTTGGCGAGTTTTGAGACTTCGCGAACCAGCCGACGATAGTTCAGTGAGTCCAGCGAAGGAAACTGCACCCATTCGCCATCTCGCCAGGAGGAGCGGTACCACCGCAAGAAGAGGCTCAAATGTTCGAATGGATCTCCGTCTGTCGAACTGGTGGCGGCGGCGTTGGTCAGGCGCTCTTTCAGATCGGCGTCCATTGACCTTGGCTGCGCCTGCTGCGCCGACACATCGATCGTGATCGGTTCCTGCCAGTGACCCTCAAGCATGGGCCACAAACGCACCTCAGATGAAGATGGTCCCCTTGTGATCGCAATTCCATGCAGGCTGCCTAATTCGGCAACAACTTCATCGCGAGCCGCGGCCGCAGTCTTCACCTGTTCCATCCGCTTGTGAATCTGTGCGGCCCGCTCAAACTCCATGTTTTCACTCGCGGATGCGCGCGCCGCGGTTAAGCTGCTTAGCGTCGCCTTACCGTTCGATTTGAGAAAATCACTGACGCGTCCGAATTCCGCGGCGTACTCTTCCAGAGTGACGGCACACTGGCACGGCCTTACACACTGGTTCATTTCGCCATAAATACAGCCTGGATGCTCCGGTGACGGGCGGAGCGGCTCGATGCATCGACGGACTTGATACAGGCGCAGGACTTCCTGTTCGTAGTACTCGGCGCTCTCCCGGCTGGGAAATGGACCCCATAGCGTATTAGTCCGTCGACCCCGTCGATTCGTCACCATCAATCGCGGGAAGCCATCACTATCCTGGATCCCGACAAACCAAGGCAAGCGGAGCCGAAGCCTTCGCTCGTAATCTCCGGGAAAGAAGGTCCGCGCTAACTCGTACATCAACAGCGAGCTCTCTAGTTTTGAACTGGTCGGCCAGCACTCGACGCAGTCCAAATGGAGGAGACGGTCTGCGGGCTCCGAACTGTGGCTGCCGTTGTTTCTGAGGAACTCGCGCAAGACGGGCATGGTGTCAGGCGTGCCCTTTGCGCTTTTGAGGAACAAGCGTGTGAGGCGGCGCCGCAGATTGGCCGACCATGCCAGGTGAGGTTCCCCGCCCGCCACCCGCAGGCAGTACAGGCCGCTCGTCTGCGGTAGTGTGGACACCTGACCGGCGAATTCGGGCTCCCGGGGATTCAGGGTAATCGGCGGCAGGATCTTCAAAGCAATAGGCAACGCAGGCAGGAGACCGAACACCAAGCTTTCCAATTTTCGGTG
>CBAAAA010000310.1:0-6151 GCA_964658695.1 uncultured Solirubrobacteraceae bacterium
GCGGCGTCTCGCTCCAAGAGGCCCAGCAGCCCGGCGTTTTCCTGTGTCGCCGCCCCAAATCTGGACCGAACGTTCTCATAAGGGACGTGAAACTCGGTGCCGGCCAGCATCCCGATGGTCTCTGTTCGAGGGCCAAATCCGCAAAGCAGGATGCGGTCGACCTTGGCCCCAATCTGGTCTTCCGCGAAGGCCGCGGTCTGCTGCACTAAGTCCACCACACTCTCGTCAGCGTACTCGGTGGATTCCTCTCCCGCAGCCAGATCGAGGCAGCGTGCAAGGCGCACGCGACCGCCTTGCAACAACAGCACAGACAGCGTTGTCCCGGCAGTCTTCATAACCAGGCTCAAGCCGCTTTGGCTGCTGACAAATAGCGGGAGGGCTGCCAGTGTAGAAGGCAGGACCAGACCGACCCGATAGCCCGCCTCGGTCAGAACAGATTCATACTCAACCAGAATGGGACGCGCAATCGCCACCACCAGAACTTCAATATGCTTCGGCTCCTGAGTCTGGACGGCATAAGTGACGCTTGCATCCTCGACATGGAATGGAACACTCTTGCGTAGACGGAAGCGCAGCAACGCGATGCGCTCTTCTTCGCCGGCGGGAAACTCCTCAAACCCAAGAATGGTCATGCGGACTGCGTAGTCTGGAATCACCATCGCCGCGTTGTTGTGCCGGGGGTTGGCAAGTGGTGCACTGAGCTCCAGGATCTCGCGAAAGGACTGCGGCCGGACCAGGTTCGGTGCACTGGGTGAGGCGGTCAGAAGCTTCTCTTCCATTCGCTCCAGCTTGGTTTGCTGCGGGCTGAGATAAGAACCAATGGCGAGGCCATGCTCGGTCAGTTCGAACAGCCTTTCCGGAGGCGGTTCCGAGATCCAGCGGCCTATGTTTGTGAAAAGCGACAGAATCTACCTACCCTTCGATGAACGTGACCTTGTTTGCTTCGCGAAGCGTGGTGATATTCTCCCGCACGCGGTCCAGAGCCGACCCGCGCAAAAAGGTCATGCCTTCATCACGAGCGGCGCGCTTGATCTCGGAAACGGGCCGGCGTTCCAGAATCATCTCCTTAATTCGTTCGGAGAGATCGAGCAGCTCATGAATCGCTGAGCGGCCGCGGAACCCGGTTCCACCGCATTCCATGCAGCCACGACCCTCGTAGAACGGAAAGCCGCGCCACTCATCCAGGTTGAGGCCGCTTTCAATCAACAGGTCGTCATCGTAATCGACGCGATGTTTGCAGTGCGCGCAGATGATGCGGACCAGCCGCTGCGCCAGGATGCAATTGAGCGATGAGACGAAATTATACGGCTCGACGCCCATGTTAAGAAAGCGTCCGAGCACGTCGAGCACGTTATTGGCGTGCACTGTAGTGAATACCAGGTGTCCGGTCAGAGCGGCGTTGATGGCGATCTGCGCTGTCTCCTGATCTCGAATCTCACCGACCAGGATTTTATCGGGATCGTGCCGCAAGATCGAACGCAAACCACGCGCGAATGTCAGCCCCTTTTTCTCGTTTACCGGGATCTGGGTGATGCCCTTGATCTGGTATTCGACTGGATCTTCGATGGTGATGATCTTGTCTTCGTCGTTCTTGATCTCGCTGAGCGCGGCGTAGAGCGTGGTGGTCTTGCCGGATCCGGTCGGTCCCGTCACCAGCACCATTCCGTACGGCTCTTTGATATAACGGCGAAACTTGACGAGATCGGAATCGGCAAAGCCGACCACATCCAGCGAGAGCTTGGCAAACTTTTCGCTCATCGACTCTTTGTCGAGAACGCGGAGCACCGCATCTTCACCGTGAATCGTCGGCATGATGGAGACGCGGAAATCGATCAGCCGGCCCTTGTAACGCACGCGAAACCGTCCGTCCTGCGGGACACGCCGCTCGGCGATGTCGAGCTCGCTCATGACCTTGATACGCGAGATCACCGCTGAATACCATTCTTTGGCTATCGGAATCATGGCGTACTGCAAAACACCGTCGATGCGGTACTTGATCGCCAGCTCCTGGTCCCGCGTTTCGATATGAATATCGCTGGCTCGCCGTTCGAGAGCATTGAAGATCGTTGTGTCCACCAGCTTGATTACCGGTGCAATGCTACCTTCGTCCGACGCAAGCCGGTCAATGGAGAGCGTCTCGTCGGCGTTCTCTTCGTCCCCGACCACGTCCAGGGTGAAGCCTTCGGTGACTTCTTCGAGAACGCGCTGGGACTGCTCCGTCTTCTTGAGCAGATCCGATATCTGGGAGTACGTCGCGACCCGGATCTTGAGCTTCTTCGATAGCAGAACCGACAGCTCATCGATCTGCACAATCTGAGTCGGGTCGGAAAGAGCGATCTCGAGCGAGCCGTTATACGCCTGCAGCGGCACGAAATGATATCGGAACATCAGGTCGACCGGAACTGTGCGAAAGAGTTCGTGATCGATTTTGGCGGTCTTGAGATCGACAAATTCACAGCGATACCGGCGCGCTGCATTTTGGGCCTGTTCAGCCTCGCCGAGCGGATCTTTAAGTTTGAGAAATTCGGTTGCCATTTATCGGATCGTGTCTGCGAGTGAAAAAATAGGAAGGTATAAGGCTACGAGTACGAAAGCCACAAAAATGCCCATGAAAATCATGATGACCGGCTCAATGAGTGACAGCAGGGCCGTCATGCGAGTGGAAACATCCTCTTCGTAAAACTCGGCAACGCTGTTCAGCATCTGCGGTAGCGCGCCGGTCGACTCCCCCACCTCCATCATGTCGATGGAGAGTTCCGGAAACAGTCCGGTAGCTTTCAGCGACACCGAGAGCGATTTGCCCTCACGCACAGAAACGGCAACCCGGGTGAGTGCTTTGCGCAGGAGCACGGTTCCGAGTGAGCGGCCCGCGGTTTCGAGCGCCTGCACAAGGGGAATGCCGCCGACGAGTAGTGTGCTCAGGACGCGCGAGAACTGCGCGACCTGGTATTTGGTCCAGATCTCACCGAAAACGGGGGTTCCTTTTTTGATGCGATCCAAGGTCTCCTGGGATTTGTCGCGTCTCGCCCAGATAACCAGCCCGATCACGGCCGCGACAAATGCGCCCGCGCCCACCAGAACGTAAGCACGCGCCGTGGTGCCGACTGCAATCAGAACCAGAGTGGCGAGCGGAAGCTTTGCGCCCATACTGTGATAGAGTTCCGCGAAGTTCGGGACTACATAGGTCACCAGGAAGACGATCAAAGCAACGACCAGCAGGATCAGGATGGCGGGGTAAAGCAGAGAAACGAGCAGCTTCTTGCGCAGCGCCAGCGTGAGGCGTTGATAAGTTATATATCGGTCAAGGACTTCGGTAAGCGAGCCGCTTTTTTCTCCGGCAAGCACGGACGTGACATAAATCGGAGGAAAAACGTGCTGGCGCGCAAACGCGTCGGACAATCCGGTTCCGGTTTTTACCTCGTCGCGAACCGTCTTGATATGACGGCCGAGTTTTTCGTCGGTCAGGCGGTCCGCCAGCAGGTCGAGCCCCTTCAGGATGGGAAGACCGGCGCGCACCAACGTCACAAACTGCTGGTTGAAGATCAAAAACTTCTCGAGGTTTACCGTCTTCTTGCGGTTCGAACCTCCACCCAGGCGGGCGCTCAAATCCTTGGCGCGAACCGAATAAACGAGAAATCCCTGCGAAGTCAGGCGTTCTCGAGCTTCGCCCTCACTGGAAGCGTTGGCCACCTGCTCATGCATCTGGCCGCGCGGGTCGGCGTATTTGAGGACGAATTCAGCCACAGGGAAGGTCTTTCATCATCAAACTACTGGGCAGAGGAGGTGTCAATGGAGTTCACTACGTCCGCGCCGGGGGGAGGTTCAAAGTGGAAGAGACTCAGTGCTACCGGCGGGTTGAGACGTTCGTCGGAGAACCAAAACGATGTCAGGGATTCGTCGCGCCCAACTACCTTTAACTGCTGGATCTCTCCTTCTTTTCCGATCTGCATATTGACGCTCGCATAGGGCAGCCGTTCAGACTTGGCGGAAGCGCTCAGCCAGGTTGCTCCGCCCTCGTTTCTGACTTGTAAACCCTGGAACTCCTTTTTCATATCCAAGCGTCCCAGTAAGAAGGCCAACGGAGCACGCATATCCTCAGTGTTCTTCAGCGCGACTTTCTCTACCCTGTTATCTCGGGCAGTGTAGAGAAAGATGTTCTTTCCATCCGAAATGAACAACTTACCCTTCGGTTCCGAGTAGTCCCAGCGCATTTTGCCCTGCTTGCGAAGAGTCAGGGCGCCCGATTCGGGCGGGCGGGGGTGGCCAAGGATACTGTAACTTTCGACGAAATTCACTGTCAATGTCTGGGCTCCGTTGTAACGGTGTTCCACTTTTTGAATAAGGGAGTCTGCCGGGACAGCCTCCTCACCAAACAAAACCACTGTCAAGAGCGATACAGAAAACAGACGCACGAGTAGCCAGTAGCGTTTAGCCACGGCATCGATCACGGCCATAGCCTTTCGAGACGCCATTCCTCACTTCCGGCCTTTCGATACCGAAGACGGTCATGCAGCCGGTTCTGGCGGCCCTGCCAGAACTCAATTGACTCTGGCACAACGCGAAACCCTCCCCAGAATTCGGGCGCGGGGACTTCCTCGGTGTTCGCATACTGCTGTTCGAGCTCTGCCAGACGTTTCTCAATCGGCTGCCTGCCATCCACCACCTCGCTCTGCTGCGAAACCCACGCTCCCAGTTTGCTTCCCTTGGGCCTTCTTGCAAAGTATCGTTCCGACATCCCGCGCTCCACTTTTTCGACCGATCCTTCTACCCGGACTGAGCGTTCGAGCTCAGCCCAGTAGAAGGTAAGCGCGGCATGCGGGTTGCTGTTGATCTCCTCGCTCTTCCGGCTGCTGTAGTTGGTATAGAAGACGAAGCCCTCGTCGTCGAACTGTTTCAGTAGAACGATTCGACCCGACGGTTTACCGTCGATCGTTGCCGTCGAGAGCGTCATCGCATTCGGCTCCGGAAGCTTTGCGGCCCGAGCCTCTACAAACCATTTGCCAAATTGCCGGATGGGACTGGCATCGCAGTGGCTCTCGTCCAACTGATCCCGTTTGTAGTTCTCCCGCAGATCGCACAAGTCGGGTATCCCGATCGGGTCCTTCGATTGGATCATTTTTCTTCAGTTTGGCACCGATTCAGGCGGCTGGCGCTGGTTTCAGCCCGGCAAGGACGGGTCTCAACCCGATGCTATACTGATCTCTTGCCATGGTGTATGTTGTAACGGCGCTGCACGTCGTAATTTGCTTTTTTCTGATTATCGTTGTCCTGCTTCAGAGCGGGAAGGCTGCCGATCTCGCAGGAGCGTTCGGGGGCATGGGCTCCCAGACGGTGTTCGGCCCGCGCGGCACGGCGACTGTTCTCTCGAAGGCGACCACCATAGCAGCCTCTTTGTTTATGATTACGGCTTTAACGCTGGCGATCATGGCAGACCGGCAGGGTGCCACGGGTGCAGGGAGTGTCATCCACACCCAGCAGACGCCGGCAATTCAGAAAGCAACCAAGCCTGGGAATACCTCATCCGTTCCTCAGAACGGGACCAAGAAGTAAGTTCTAAGCGGTCGTGGCGGAATTGGCAGACGCGCATGCTTGAGGTGCATGTACCCAAAAGGTGTGGAGGTTCAAGTCCTCTCGACCGCACCAACCTCAAATCCATCTGCAGTGTAGAACAAAAAAGGAGTCAGTGCCCTTTCTAGCCTGACTCCCTGTCTTAGTTCTAAAGCTTTGGGTTTAGAAGATGAACTTCGCGCCTAACTGTACGTCCCGGTTCCCGAGGTAGTTACAGGTTGTCGAACTCGCGGTGCAACCCGGGAAGGGAGGTCCGTACGACCCGGTGATCGTTCCAGTACCACCGGAAACGTATGCCGAACCGGTGTTAATGCTGAAGTTCGCATGGTTGTCCGCGTTATACGCTTCTAACCGAAGCTGCAGCATCTTGCTCTCGGTGAATCGCACCACCTTATAAATTCCAAGATCGAGATCCCAGGTGCCAGGGGTTCTGAACGCGTCCCGCCCGGTCATGTTGTTCGGAAACGGACCGAAGTCGGAATCTCCCGTCTTGGGATTTATATACGAGTTGGTTGCGATGTTAGCGAAATTATAGAACACGTAATTATCGGGAGAACTAGTCGCGACTCGCGTTGCGGCAGGC
>CBAAAA010000311.1:0-5783 GCA_964658695.1 uncultured Solirubrobacteraceae bacterium
TATTCACGAGTGGCAGGTGTACGACATCAACCAGCCAACCGCCGGAACTCTCCAGGCCAATCCCGGGATCAACGTGAACTATTTGCGGCCCTACAAAGGTTATGCGTCGATACAGGAAGAGAAGAGCGTCGCCAATTCCGATTACGAATCCCTCCAGATCAGCCTGCAGCGCCGGTTCGCAAACGGTATTGGTTTTAGCTTTGCTTACACACTGGGTCAGGCCATGGATTCGGGATCCAACTATCGGGACATCGTGCCCGATTCTTACAACACCTCGAACTTATGGGCGCCGGCTGAGTTCGACACCCGCCACGCGGTGGTGATTTCTTACACCTACGATCTCCCGTTCTTCAAAGGGCAGCGTTCTGTTACTGGAAAGGTTCTTGGCGGTTGGGAAATCAACGGTACAGCGCAGTTTCAGACTGGCACTCCGTGCGGGATAGGCACCAATAAAGATTTTGCCGGTGTGGGTGAATACGGTAGTTTCGGCTGCGGTAACCAGGGCCAATTCTGGGTTTTGAATAGTCAGCCATCCATTCTGGGCGGGTTCGCCGGGCCACAGGGCACGGGAGGAAAGTATTTTGCTACTACGACTGGGAGTGGCGCTCCCCTGTTCACGCCGCCTCCCGCGGGCACTTTCAACCTCCAGCCTGGCGTTCGCGACAGCATCTATCAACCGGGCTTTCAGAACTGGAACGTGGGTCTGTTCAAGAAGTTTCTGATCACCGAGACGAAGGGAATCGAGTTTCGCGCGGAAGCCTATAACTTCATCAATCACTCAAATTGGGCCGCTCCCAACCTGAATCCGACCTCCAGTCAGTTCGGCGAAGTGACATCTAAGTCGACCAGCAATCCACGGCAACTGCAACTTTCCCTTCGGGCGTTCTTTTAAAGGCCGGATCGGTACGCGGTGCTGCCGGTGGCGGGCGCGGCCTGGCCCGGATGACGTCCACTCCCAGCCCAAGATCCAGGGCCATCCGAATAGGAACGGATGAGTCTCTTCATTTACTTCTGGTAAGCAGGCAATGACGCCGCATTCGCAAAATGACAAGGAAGGAAGCTTTGAATTCGCCCGATCGTCATAGTCCCCAGACTTCTCCCGTGGTCTATGATCGTTGATGTTGAAGTTGATTTCGATCGTCTACAGCAGCTCGGCGGTGAAGCGCTTTTCCGCGGAAGAACTTATGAGTTTACTCCGGCAGAGCCGCGAGAACAACAAGCTCCTTGGCATCACCGGTATGTTGCTCTATAAGAACCTTGATTTTATGCAGGTCATCGAAGGTGAAGAATACTCCGTCCAGAAGCTTTCCAGCAGGATCGAAAAGGACCCGAGGCACTGGGCTTACACTGAAATACGATTCGAAATCATTCAGCAACGTCGATTTCCTGAATGGACCATGGGCTTCATGAATCTTCAGAATGTCGATGTCCAGCACACACCTGGATACAGCCCTTTCCTGGATGAGCCGCTTACCTCACCGCTCTTTAAGACGGACCCCTCGAGAGCGCAGAAGTTACTTTTGCTTTTCCGCGAGAAGTCGTCATAGCGCCGGCAATGCGTGGGAAGCTGGTAGTAACTTCTCGTGAGCGCCGAAGCGTCTGCTGTGGTCGAGGTGTGATTGCGCGGCCGGAAGACTCAAGGTAATGCATGAAAGAGGTTGGAGCCACCCGTCAGAATCGAACTGACGACCCTCTCATTACGAATGAGATGCTCTACCAACTGAGCTAGGGTGGCCTGCAAACGCTGCGTGAAACTCTAACTGGCCTGAAACTCTAACCAGTGTAACGCAGCGCCCCGATTCTGAAGGGCAGCTATCGTAGAGAATATGCCCTTGCTGAAGGTTGGTCCGCTGCGATCGCTGCCACCCGGGACCGTGACAGAGATAGAGGCCGGAACCTTGACATACGCGGTCTGTAATGTTGACGGCACGCTTCACTGCCTGGAAGGGATTTGCCCGCACGCCGGAGGGCCCTTGGGGCAGGGGACGTTAAATGGCAATATCCTCGTTTGTCCCTGGCATGGCTGGGAATTCGATTGCAACACCGGGGCAAATGACTTCGATCAAGAAGTGCGGCTGGGCACTTTCCCCGTCGTGGTTGAAAACGATCAAATCCTGATCGACGTACCATAATGATTGCCTGAACTGCCTGAAGTTGAAACCGTTGTGCGATCCGTTCGGCCGCACCTTCTCGGCCATACTATTCTTAGCGCGGCGGTGTCCTCACATCGCGTTACGCGCGGCGATTTCAGCTTCACGGTAGCTGGTCTCGAGGGAGCACGCATTGTAGGCGTGCGTCGCCGGGGAAAGCAGATCTTTGTAGATCTCGATAGCGGGATTCTCTATATCCATTTAGGCATGACCGGTAAACTGCTCTGGAATGCGGAACCAGGCAAGTACACGCGCGCAGAGGCGCACCTCGATAACGGACTGCTTGTCTATGACGACGTACGGCAGTTCGGCCGTTTTGAGTTCTTTCCAGTACTCCCCGCCATCCTCGCGCAGAAAGGTCCGGATGCCCTGTCTCTCGAGTTCGACACATTCTTCAAGAGTCTAAAGGCGAGGCGGGGAGCGATCAAAGCAGTGCTGTTGAATCAGTCTTTCATCGCCGGCGTCGGAAATATTTACGCTGACGAATTACTGTTTGCTGCGCGCGTTCATCCAAAAACAAGTGTTTCGCGCATCTCCGTGAAGAGAGCGGCAGAAATACATAAACGGCTGCAAGAGATCCTTCAGCTTGCTGTGGAATTGCGCGGTTCTTCCATTTCTGACTACGTGGATGCTTCCGGGGCCGCTGGAGAATTTCAGCAACTGCACAAGGTCTACGGGAGAACCGGTCTACCCTGTCCTAACTGCGGAACCCCAATCCGGCGCATTGTCGTTGCCCAGCGGGGAACACACTACTGCCCGCGATGCCAGCGCGTCTGAGCAGACGCAGGTTCGGGACTGTCATTAACACTCTGACGAATTACATCCACCACCTCCACCACGCTCTTCATTGCCTTCACGTCGTGCACCCTGACAATTTGAGCGCCATTGAGAATGCTGGCTGCTACTGCTCCGGCGGTAGCGAATTCAGTTAAGTCTTCTGTCTCTTTCCGAAGAAAGTTCTTGCGCGACGCTCCGATCATGATAGGCAAATCGAAGTGGCGTAGCAGGCCGATGTTCGCGATGATCTCGGAGTTCTGTTCCCTGCGCTTGCCGAAACCGAGACCCGGATCCAGCACCATTTGATGGCGCTGTACACCTGACTGTCTTGCTCGATTGAGAGCAGCTTCCAGGTCTATATCGAGCGTGCGCATCAGATCTTTGATCGGCGGAAGAGCCGCCCATGTCTCCGGTGTCCCCCGCATGTGGTTGACAATCAGGCCAGCATCCCATTTCGTCACAACCTTGGGAAGTTGAAGGTCCAGTAAAATTCCCGTCGGGTCGTTGATGATCTCGGCCCCGTGTTCAAGAGCTTTTTCCGCAACGCCTGACTTATAGGTGTCTACCGATATAGGAACACTCAGCTTCTCGCGAAGCCGCTTTAGAACCGGAACCAGACGCCGCAACTCTTCTGCCTCCGAAATGCGTTGGGACCCGGGTCGAGTGGACTCAGCCCCGATATCTATGATGTCGGCGCCCTGCTCCTCCAGTTCCAATGCCCGCGCGAATGCCCGGTCGGGGTCGGCATAAACACCGCCATCGGAAAAGGAATCAGGTGTAACGTTCAGGATTCCCATGATGACGGTGCGGTCGCCCAACTTGATCTCTCGATGCTTCAACTTCCACTGGTAGCGCTTTGTCATCTCTGATTCGAGTTTGGCAGAGCTACGTCTGGCGGATGTTCAGCGGCATATTTCGAAGGGCGAACTGGAGTGCGCCATCGACCAGCCGCAACAAGGCGGGGTCCGTTTGCTCCAGCGATTGTAGTTGCTGGGTCGCAATCTCCGGGGCACATTCGGAAAGCGGTCCTCCCCATCTCGTTCGCGACGCGTGTACGAAATCGAGGAACATCTTTTCGGCCATTTCCTCAAGCAATACATGAAGATGTTTACCGGAAAGGCCAGCCTCTCGCAATGCCTGCTGCGCCGCGACGAAGAACGGAACCGGCAGCGCTGTAGTGAGCAGTTCTGCTGCAAAATAAAGTTCTTTCCCGCCGTTGCGGAGCTCCAGCGTTTTCCCTTCGCTTCTTGCAACTAGTCCTCGAAGCAGACGCAGCGCGCGCGCATCGCCCTCCGTAATAAACCAGCGGCGTCGGCCAGCCGGAACTGGTCTGATTGTCGCAATTTCCGCTCCCTTGTTCCGCAGTGGGTCCAGCGCCCGGCTTTGTACCCAACTTTCACAGAGAGCAAAGCAGACCGATGTAAAATCCAGTTCTGACGCCCTCAGATCGTCGATGATTCGCGGCAGCACCGCGTCCGGGGCGCGAATCAGAATCAGCCTCGCATCGAAAAGCTGTTCATAAGTGGTGACTGCGTAGCCGGCTCGCAGGAAGTTAGACAGCCGCCTTGCTACCCTCGGCGCTGTCGATTTAATTGGCCCGATTTCCTCCGGCAGCCTCGGAAGACGCACTATCGAGGAATTTGTGGCGTTTCCTTCAACGATCAATCCGACCGGCAATTGCTTCTTCATAGATGCCTCCGGCCTTCAATGCTTTTACGCGATCACGGAATTGAGCCGCTCTTTCAAAATCGAAGAGTTTGGCGGCTTCGCGCATTTTCAGCTCCAGCTCGATGATCAACGTATCCCGCTCTTCCTTCGTGAGGACCGTTTCATTGGCGGGCTCAAGATCCAGTGGCACAGTCACATAGTCCGCCTCTGCAACCGCCACCAGACTCATGTCAATTGGCTTGATGATCGACTGCGGAGTGATGTTGTTCGCTTCGTTGTATGCTCTTTGGAGTGTTCGCCGGCGCTCCGTCTCCCGCATGGCCCGTTGCATGCTCTCGGTGATTACATCGGCATAAAGAATTGCGCGGCCGTGTACGTTGCGAGCCGCTCGTCCGATGGTCTGAATGAGCGATCCACTGGAGCGAAGAAAGCCTTCTTTGTCCGCATCCAGAATTGAAACTAACGACACCTCCGGCAAGTCCAGCCCCTCTCTCAGCAGGTTCACGCCGATCAGTACATCGTACCCGCCCCGCCTCAGATCTCGGAGAATTTTGATGCGGTCAAGGGTACTTACTTCTGAATGCAGGTAAGCGCATTTCACCCCGACTTCTGAATAGTATTCCGCCAGGTTCTCCGACATGCGCTTAGTGAGCGTGGTAACCAGGACCCGCTCATTCCGCTCGCAGCGGATGCGAATCTCATTCAAAAGGTCGTCTACCTGGCCCTTAATCGGTCGCACCTCGATCGGTGGGTCGATCAGGCCCGTCGGGCGTATGACTTGCTCGACCACCACGCCTGCGGATTTGGTCAGTTCATACGGACCGGGTGTGGCTGAAACATAGACTATCTGATTGACCCGGTTCTCGAACTCCTCGAAAGCAAGCGGCCGATTGTCGCGAGCACTTGGTAGCCGGAAGCCGTACTCCACCAGAACATTTTTCCTGGATTGGTCGCCGTGATACATGCCTTGTAACTGGGGAACCGTTTGATGACTCTCGTCGATAAACAAGAGAGCGTCATTCGGCAAATAGTCAAGCAGGGTTGGAGGAGCCTCACCCGGAAGCCTTCCCGAGAAGTGTCGCGAATAGTTCTCGATGCCGTGGCAATACCCGATCTGTTTGATCATTTCCAGATCGAACATCGTGCGCTGATACAGACGCTGCGCCTCAATTAACTTCCCTCTGGATT
>CBAAAA010000311.1:5793-6148 GCA_964658695.1 uncultured Solirubrobacteraceae bacterium
CTCTTTATGCCACCACTGCAGCTCATTTTCGATACTCTTCATCGCCTGCTCGCGAGTAGGCGCATCCATGACGTAGTGTGTCTTAGGGTAAATCGGAAGCCGCACATAGGTCTGCTTCACTTGCCCAAGCAGAGGATCGATCTGGCTTAAAGATTCGATCTCATCGCCGAATAACTCGATCCGGAACGCGTTATCGTCGTAGGTCGGATAAAGCTCCACCACGTCGCCCCGAACCCGAAATGTCCCACGCCTGAAATCGTGATCGTTGCGCTCATAAAGGATCTCCACCAGGCGCTGAGTCAGTTCTTTGCGTGTAATCCGCTGACCTTTTTCGAGCATCAACAGCATCCCGTAG